>NZ_JAIWJZ010000179.1:0-3115 GCF_020216105.1 Enterobacter sp. K16B | reverse complement strand
TGGCGGCTTCGCCTTACCCGGCCTACAAAACCGTAGGCCCGGTAAGCGTAGCGCCACCGGGCGCTGTTCTGAGCCGGGAAAATCCCCCGTCCCCCACCCACCCGGCAAGCCGTGAATACACCACGTCCACCGCCTCTTTCACTGGCGGCGTCATCGGGTAATAAAACCCGACAATGTCCGGCTGAATGCCCAGAAACAGCACCTCCCCCACGTCGTCCTTGATCTGATCCACCAGGTAATTCAGCGGCATATTGTGGGTGGTCATCATAAACATCTCTGCGATATCGTCCGGGTCAATCAGGCGGATCTCGCCGGGATTGAGCCCCATATCGGTGGCATCGACGATTAACAGTCTCTCCGGGCGCAGCTCGCGAATGGCGACCACGTCGTTTTCCGGCGCGCTGCCGCCGTCTATCACCACCCAGTTGCCCTGCGGGTTCGCGGCGCACATCTCCGCCAGCAGCGGGCCCGCGCCGTCGTCGCCCATCATGCTGTTGCCGACACACAGTAAAACGTCAGTCACGTAATCTCCTCACCATCAGGTAGATGGCGCTCTCCTGATGAATATCATGCAGCATGCCGAGCAGCGTTTTGCTCCATGCCTGCTGCCCGGGGGTTTGCCTGCTCAGCGCCGCGTCAAAGGCGTTGGCGAGCATCGCAATGTGGTTGGCGTCGATGACGATCTCGCCGTACTTCGGCACGCCTTCCATTTTGCGCCGCGCCGGACTGCCCTCCTCCAGCGTAGCAATCCACGCCAGATAGTCAGACCACGGGCAGCTCAGCGCCGCTTCCAGGCAGTCAATCACCCCGAGGTGATGCCCAATCGCCAGGCTGTAATAGACCACCTGCTGCGCCGCATCCGGCGTGGCATCGTTCTCATCAATAAACTTACGGCTCAGCTGACTGAACACCACCGTTTCACTCATCGGATACGCGCCTCATCCACTACGCTATTCAGGTTCGCCACAATCTCATTAAGACGCGGATCGTTTTCCGCCTCCAGCCAGCGTGCGACCTGATGCTCGCCCTGGCTCAGCAGGCGCAGATAATCGTCGGCAATCTGGCGGCCATAGCGATAGCCCGCCAGCCTGCGCGCCGTGCGGTCGACCTTCACCCGCAGCGGCTGCACCATGTCCGGGTGCAGTATGGCCGCAGGCTGGTTGTCGAGTTCGCCCGGCTCGCGGGCGTGGATTTTCTGCTCCAGCAGGCCAAGCGCCATCGCAAAGCCGTACAGCGTTGCGGCAGGCGTCGGCGGGCAGCCCGGAATGTAGACATCCACCGGCACGATTTTGTCGGTACCGCCCCACACACAGTAGAGGTCATGGAAGATACCGCCGCTGTTGCCGCAGGCCCCGTACGAGATGCAGATTTTCGGATCCGGTGCGGACTGCCAGGCCCGCAGCGCCGGCGAGCGCATGGCGCGGGTCACCGCCCCGGTAAACAACAGGATGTCCGCATGACGCGGAGAAGGCACCACTTTGATGCCGAAACGCTCGGCGTCAAACAGCGGTGACAGGGTGGCGAAGATCTCAATCTCGCAGCCGTTGCAGCCGCCGCAGTCCACGCGGTAGACGTAGGCCGAGCGTTTGATTTTTTTCAGCAGCGACGCCTTCATCAGGCCGATAGATTCGTCCACCGTCATTGGCACCGGGATGCCGTTCACGTCGCGCGGGCCGAGTAAATTGTCCATCAGCTGGCCTCTCTCATATGGCGGGTAATATCAATGCGGTCGGACGGCAGCAGGCATTTCTGCCGCTTACAGTCCGGACAGGTTTCAAAGCTTTCCCGATGATGCTCCGCGCGGGCGTCACCGTTGTGCTGCAGTAGCGCAATCGCGTAGTCGATCTCTTTTTGCACGGCGAACGGACGCCTGCAGACGCGGCAGTGGCACAGGTCAAAGCGCGACTGCTGAAGGAAATCTTCTTTCCTCCATACCGCCAGCTCGTATTCCTGCGACAGACGAATGGCGACCGTCGGGCAGACCTCTTCGCAGCGGCCGCAGAAGATGCAGCGCCCGAGGTTGAACTGCCAGGCCAGCTCGCCGGTTTGAAGATCCGTTTCCACCGTTAAGGCATTCGAGGGACAGGCGTTGACGCAGGCCGCACAGCCGATGCACTGCTGCGGGTTATGCTCCGGCTTGCCGCGAAAGTTTTTATCGACCGGCATCGCCTCCAGCGGATAGCGGCTGGTTTGCACGCCGGTTTTGATCACTTTTTTGATAAAGGTAAACATGGCGAGTCCTTATTTCAGCGGCGAGTTCTTACGCTCGATGCTGTAGCGCTCAAGCTCTTTGTACGGCACCACCTGGCTTTTCTTCTTGCGCACGTCCACCACGGTCATGCGGTCGGTGCAGGAGTAGCATGGATCGAGGCTGCCGATGATCAGCGGTGCATCGGAAACGGTGTTGCCGCGCAGCATGTAGCGCAGGGTTGGCCAGTTGGCGTAGGTCGCCGCACGACAGCGCCAGCGGTAGAGCTTCTGGTTGTCGCCGGTCATGCTCCAGTGGATGTCATCCCCGCGCGGCGCTTCGGCAAAGCCCAACGCGAAGCGGTTCGGAATATAGGTGAACCCTTCCACCATCAGTGGGCCGCCCGGCAGGTTATCGAGCCCAAAGTCGATCATATTCAGCGCGGTAAACACCTCGTTGATACGCACCTTCAGGCGGGAGATGACGTCGCAGCCCTGCTCGCTGTGCACGGTCATCGGCAGCAGACCGTAGCCGACGAACGGGTGATCGGCGCGGGTATCGCGGGCGTGGCCGCTGGCGCGCACCATCGGGCCGACGTTGCTAAAATCGCGGGCAATTTCCGGGTCAAGACGGCCGATGCCCACAGTGCGCTGTTCGATATTGGGCGTGCTGAGCAGCATATCCACCAGCTCCTGCACGTCCCGGCGCATCTGCTGCGCCAGCTGACGGGTCTGGATCATGTCGTTTTTGAGCAGGTCACGGCGGATCCCCCCGATCAGGTTCAGGCCGTAGGTTTTACGCGCCCCGGTAAGGATCTCCGCCATCTTCATCGACGCTTCGCGCACGCGGAAGAACTGCATAAACCCGGAGTCAAAGCCGACGAAGTGGCAGGCCAGGCCGAGGTTCAGCAGGTGGGAGTGCAGGCGT
>NZ_JAIWJZ010000178.1:0-6690 GCF_020216105.1 Enterobacter sp. K16B | reverse complement strand
TCCGCTACTACGACCCGCAGGTCGGGCGGTTTATTGTGCAGGATCCTAATGGGCTGAATGGCGGGTGGAACCTTTATCAGTATGCGCCGAACCCGTTGGGGTGGATTGATCCGCTGGGTCTTAAATGTTCTCATTCAGCAAAGAATCCTAAAGAATTCCATGCTGTTGTAAACGAAAAATGGGGGCATAAAATGACCGCCTCAGAAATGAGGGAAGTACAAAAAACAATCGATAATATTAAATTGAATAGACCAGCGTTTCCTCGTGATGGGATACCTTTTGAAAATAATTTCAAAATTTCACCAGATAGTCAGCGCCTTAACACAGGAAGCGGTCCTTATAGAGAGTGGACAGTGAAAACACCTGGTGTAGGAAATCGAGGAGCTAGGCGTATAGTTGTGGATACAAAAACAGATCAAGCATTTTATAGTCACGACCATTACAACACTTTCATAGAGATCGGTCTTGGAGGATGGAAGTAATGAAAGTAATTACTTTATCTATTGATTTTAAAGAAATAAATGATGTTACAGGATTTCATAATAGGGTTAAGCAGTTGTTTGGCTTTCCTGATTTCTATGGTAATAATTTCCATGCGTTCATAGATTGTCTGACTAGTTTGCGATTCCCAGAAGAGGGGATGACATCTTTAAACCTAAAGCAAGACGAGTCTTTATTACTTAAGATAAGTAATATCAATAATTTGGATGAGGAATTGAAGCATGATTTTCTTTTGTCAATTCAAGAGATAAATAATAGAAGTATTTTATTTGGTGAGGAGCCAACTATCTTGTTATTGCTTTGTGCGCAACATAAGTGAAATATAGCTGGCGAAAAGAAAAAATTCGCTTTTTTTTATTAATTGATATTATTCTGAACGGAAGTATGTTTCGTAAAGTATATTTTTTCACTCACTATGTGGAGTGTAATCATAGGTACTTTTGGGAGGGCTGATGAGAGGGATTAAAGAGGCTTTGAAGCAGCTAGCCGCTATTTGCAAAAAAAACACTCGCTGTCCGGGAGTTTCAACACAGTCAATGACTTGGATAATGCTTTCCCGTCCAAGTTACCTCGTTCATCAGATATCGATTACTTATATAAAAATTATAATCCTGAAAAGTTAAAAATTGAAACAGGCTTCACGCCAATTAAAATTCATTCTGTCAATGAGCTCTCGAAGGCTCAGAGTGGTTATGAATACTTACCAAACAATTCATGTTGATGGTTCAGAAGTAAGAATTCATCCATATGGAAATCAATCAATGAATATGAGTAATGGTCAGTTAACACCTTAGTCTCGCCTAAACGCACATATACATAAATAGAATCATTTAGGTGATCAGTTAGACGATTTGGGTAATATTTCAACGGACCCTAATTTAACCCATATAGGTATCCGAAATCCAGCTGATTATCCTGTTGTCAGAGGTCGACCTCATGGGAGAGGTAGATGATTATGAGTATTGAATATCATTTGATTGTGAACAGTTTTCATCAAAATGATATCTTCATGGGAATTAAAGCTGCTTTCGAAAAAAGTGATTCATATATGTTGAGTTATTCTTCAGATAATGCAGTAGGGTTTTCTATAAAAGGTTCTTCATCTGACTGGGGGGCTGATTTCGAAATAACAAAGGAAAAAGATGATTTTTTTATTCAAATTCACTCAGACAATTATAAGAAAATCCTGTCGCTAATAGAAGATTTTCTCAAAAAATAAAGCAATCCCTTTTGAATTGGAAGAGGAGTAAATATATGCCGGGATTATTCCCGGTAGTTGTTTTAGTTTTTTTAATAAATAATTTTTAGTGGCTTTTTTTAATTAATATGCTATCGCTGCGGTTGCGTGATATTTATGAAGCTAAAAATATAATCCATTCTCAAGTAAGTAATCTCACGTACTATGAATAGCAGGGGGCGGAATTACTGCTTACGGACTCATTTTTAAATCAGCAGAGCATTGGAACCCTATTAGAGCCAAAAAGATCGTAAATCAGATGAACTCTGAGATTAAATTGAGGAGTCCTCAAAAAACGTACATCTTTCGGCACAAATGCGCCAGCCATATTGCTATTCAAGACTGTACCGATAGGAGAAAAATAATGATTAAATTTGTAGATTCATCACCTGCAATATCTGTTGATGAGCTAGATAAGATTGAAGCTTTGCTGGGCATTTCTTTTCCTCGTGCTTTAAAGACCTTATGGCTTATAAGTAATGGCGGAATAATGCAGGAAGGTCGTCGTGTTTATCAAAGCGAACACTACGAGAATGATATAAAATATTTCTTACCTATATTACATACTAAAAGATCTGGCATATTAACTATTGATGATTACTATAAGGATTTAGTAGTTAACAAAAAAATTCTTGCAGAGAATTTTATACCATTCGCAATTGATGGAGGTGGGTTCCCCTATTGTGTTGGGATAAATGATGGTGCAGTATATTTTTGTGATCTGGAAAATCAGGAGGAGATATATCTTGAGCCAAATTTTGAAATTTTTATAGGAAAAATAATTCCTCAAGATGAAGCATGGTGATATAGATTCTGTCTTTATTAAATTTATCATCAAAACCATGGAGGGCTCTTAATGACGCTCGATGATGAAATCAGGAAGGAAATATCTTTGCTTCCTGAACAACCAGAAATTGTGGATGACTGGGAACACATTGCGGATAAGTTATCCGATAGTTATAGTTGGGCTGGTTCAAAAATTGACTGGTCAAAGACCAATGCTCATAGGTCTTTAGAACTACATGGAGACTATAAGAATTGGTTGGTCGATATAAAGAGATTCATTCATGAAAATGATGTACATGATGTGATTTCAAAGAGTGATGAGATTTACTATATAAATGATTCGTCTCTTGACTTTTCAGTCAGATTGAATCCGGAGCAGTTCTTTTTGTTTCTTGATATGGCAATAGAAAATATCCCTCAGCATCATTACTTTTTTGATAGAAAAAATAAATGGTGTCTAGTAATAAGTACTGAAGGATATATTGACTTCGGTTTCTCATGTTCAGATAAAAAGTAATTGAAATGGGAGGTTCATCATCCCGGGGCGTTTTAGGTAATGCTTTTGATCTGATATAAAGAAACCCAGGGGCAAGAGTCTTATGAGGATGGTGATGTGCCTCTGCAACTATTTTAAAGAGAACATTCGAAATTGCCTGGACAGGTTCAGTTTCTGGCACATTAGACAATCATGAAATTTAAGAAGAGTCACATGTATTGGAATGAAATCGAAGGTAGTATTTTGTTTAACAAGGTTTTTAGTAGAGATGTTGAAGTGAATGAAATCGACATCTTTGATATTAAAATAGACCGCGAAGCTGCTACGGTAATAATATGTTTTGACCTTGTGAATGAATTGCCTGACAATCCTCCCCCAAAATGGGTCAAAGGTTATAATAGATGTAGGTGTGGTATAAATTGCAGTGGAGTAAAATTCTTAAAAATAGAAGGTATGTCTACGGATATGCCAGCAAAAATAGAAATACAAAAAAACACTCCCTATAGTGAAATTATAATAATGGGGGCAGACATTTTTTTAAATTTGAAATGTTCGCATATACAATTAATGGGACCTTCCGTATATATTAGTCAGTAAGTTAAAGAACGGGATGAGATTTAAATTTCCCTGGCTTTTAAAATTTAAGGTTGGTTCAGTATACTGAATAATTACATCCTATTCCTATAATATGAGATTTGTTTAATCTGTGCTGTGAAGCATATTGAAGGGTGAGAGCTAGAATAATTAAATAGCCGAAAAACCAAATGTGGATGAGGGGTTATGTTATCTAAAAAAATAACGATTATGAGTCAATCTAGAGGTTGGTGGTATGATGATACCACTCAAGAGTATAGTGATGCTTTGCTTTCTTTAGATATTGACCTTTCTTCTGATTTTGCTCAATTTTATTTGCACGTTGAGGATGGGGCTACTTTTCATAGCAGGAATCATGAAATTTATCAGATCTGCTGGTTTGTTATAAATTCATCGTACCAACTTGATCTTAAGCGAACACATGAAATATTAAAAATACCAAACGAGTATATTCCTTTGGATGGTTTTCAAAGTGAGGGTGGGTATTTTTATAACAAAAAAACTGGAGAGGTTTTATTTATCAACGTAGGGGATAATTTAACTAAATTCTATCAGGGGGAATTAAAGCCTCAATGGGTAGACTTTAACTCTTTCATTGAATGGTTTTTTGATTTAGATAAGTGAATGAAATATGCCGGAAGCCATTAAGTTCCGGTTTTTATTACTACAGACAATTTTTCCATAGTGTGGAGTATCTAAGATCAAGAAGTCATGACCTTAGTAAGGAAAGCTTATACCTATTTCATGCGGTAAGCCTGCAAATAAAGATGAAATTAAAATTTTGGAGAGGGAATTCAAAATCCATTTGCCAGATGATTATAAACAATTCCTCAGGTTGAAAAATGGCTTCGTTGTAAAATCTCCGGATTTTTGTGAGTTAGAGTATGCAGGTGTCGATGAAGGGGTTATCGCCTTTTATGCCCTTTTTGGAATAAATATGAAAAATCCAAACCACGACATTTTTCGTCAAAATGAAAATTTTTTAAGTGAACTTGATTTCATTGATAATAAGTTAATTATTGGTGATGATCATGGAGGTAATTTTTACCTTATATTAAATGGCAGTGAAAGCCAGGGAGTGTATTATTGGGACAGAACACATGTACATGCTGAGGATGATATCCAAGAGTTTGAGGTCGCTGAGCAAAATGTGTGCGGCAATATCTATAAAATTACTAATAGCTTTACGGAATTTCACAAGAAAATTAGTGAGGCATCTCTTGATGCAGGAATGAATGTAACTGTTGATTTATGATTTTGCAAAATAAAGCCATAATCAGAATATGATCATGGCATATTTTTTACATTTAGATGTTAGTAAATAGATAAACAGTAATAAAAAGAATATCAGATATGCTTGTATTTTACCATTGGTAATAATGCCATTGTATAGAAAAAAGGCATTACACAGAAAGCGGCTCAGAATTTGTTAAGGGAAAAAATGCTTACTCCACATCATCTGAGTGCGAATACTATAATTCTTGCCCCAAGAGATCTTCATGGCAATGTGCCACATATTGGCTCCGCATCAGATATGAGGAGGAAAAGAAAATGTTGAAAAAATTAGAGCTCTTTGGAGCGAAACCGACATCATTACCATTAGATGAACTGAAAAAGAGTTTAAATACATTAGAAACATCAATAGGGTCAATTCCTGAAAGTTATCGTGCCTATTTACTTCATTTTGGTGGTTCTGTTCTTTTTGAGGTAAATGTTGTTTTCAAGGCGTTACAACCATCTCCGTGGTCTGATGAGCAAGGAAACGATACGCTTGAGTCTTTGTACGGCCTTGCAGAATCGGGTAAAGAATATACTGTCTTTGAAATGGCTGATACATACCGGAATGATTTTCACGATCAATGGTTACCGATAGGAGCCTCGTCTGCTGATAATCAAATCTGTCTTTGCCTCAAAGGAAGCGTGTCGGGAGAGATTTGGTTTTGGGAACACGAGTCTGAGCCAATATTCAAGGATTCAGCAGTAATTTCAGGTCTGACGAAAATAGCAAATTCCTTCGGTGAGTTTGTTGATATGCTTGCTGTTCAGGAGGATAAAATAGATGTATCAGGTGTGATTAAAGTCGATCTTGATTTTTAATAAAGGAGTACTTGTGGTGATCCTGACGAAGCCGATCTATTGCTGTAAGGTGGGTGTAACTGGTGCAGCAGATTACAGCATCAACAGCCGCTTCGCTATGACGAAATATATGCTTTGCCTTTTAAAAATAGCAATCCATAAAAGATTGGTACGGGTACTATCTTAGGTTACTCTTAGAATACTAGCCATCTTAATGAACGCCAGGCTTCCGATAAAATCTGTCAGGAGCAAAACGGTTCAAGATAAGGAGAACTGATGAGTAATGTTAAAAATCTTATTGCAGCGTGTATTAACTGCTATGAAGAAAATGATGTATTCACCATCGGAATAGGGGATGACAGCCATGATCCAAAAAATTTTATCATTATCGGACGATTCGACGAAGATGAATTACCCGTTAATGAATGTATTGGATTCCAGAGTGAGTCAACAGAATATGAGTTAACAGACTCTATTCGTTCTGTTCAGCTCACTGAAGACAAACTTGTGATCGTGCTTAATGAAAATGCTGTAAAAATGATTGGTATCAGGGAATATCATGTGGTCATTCCTACAGCAAAAGATTCTAAAACGCTTGGAAAGTATTTGAATGAAATGTTTGATGGCAGCGATGTACCACTACAATTGCCGTAAGGTTTTAGCCACTACATGGCTATTTTAGCACCCGTTCTTTAAAATGATGCAGGCGTGCCATTTCGAGTAGAGGGTACATGTGTTGAGCCAATGTTTAACGGCGAATAGGATTGCTACGTCACGTTTTTTGTTAATAAATAGAAAAATGCCATCCTAATCAATTTCAATGCCCCACAAATGCACTCACCGGCACGCCAAAACGCTTCGCATATCATCCAGCGTTAACGTGCGCTGTCCGTTAGGGATTCGACTCACCAGAGACTTCTTGCCTATCTCGTTTCCGAAATTGCTCTGAGTGGGCTGCACTACGGCTCCGGCCACGTCAGCGCCATCCGCTTCGGGCAGC
>NZ_JAIWJZ010000177.1:0-2810 GCF_020216105.1 Enterobacter sp. K16B | reverse complement strand
AAGCGATCTCATCGCTTTCGATACCCAGGGCAACGCCTTCGGCCGTCGGCGTGCGGCGGATGCGGGTAATCTGGCCGCTCAGGTCGCGGACGTAGCGGTACTCCGCGTGGCGCTGAGTGCGCCCGATCAGCAGCCCGCTGTCGTCATAGCTGAACTGCTGGACGCGACGGGCGATGCCGCCGTCGGCGGCAGGTCGGCCGTTTTCTTCGAGCGCGCAGAGGAACCCTCGCGCGTCCCATTCCATATGGCGCACGGTCTCGTCCGGGCGCGTTTCGCTGAGCGGGCGACCCACGGCGTCGTAGGTGAAGCGGTATTCCGCCCCGTTGCCGTTATCAAGTCGCAGCAGGTTACCGCGCGGGTCGTAGCGCCACTGGCGCACGCGGCCAATACGGTCGGTAAGGCTGACCGGGAGGCCGAGCGCGTTGTAGGTCCAGCTCACCTCGCTTTCCAGCAGGTCGCGCCAGCCCGTGAGCTGGCCGCGTTCATTCCACACCAGCGACTCGCGGCTGCCGTCAGGATGGATCACGGCGCTCAGCAGCCCGGCGCGGCTCCACTCACGGCGCGTGATGTTCCCTTCCGCATCCTCGCTGGCAACCAGTTGCCCGAAACGGTCGTAGGTGAAGCGGGTGACGCTGCCGGAGCAGTCGGTGCGCTGCGTCAGCAGCCCCAGGTGGTTCCAGACCAGGCGCACCACGCCGCCGATGGCGTCGGTGATGCTCTCCGGCAGGTTTTCTTCATCATCGGGATAGCGATACGCGGTGGTGCTACCGGCCGGGTCGGTTTCCGACAGCAGGCGACCGCGAAGATCGTAGATGGCCTGCGATGAGGTGCCGTCCGGGTATACCGTGCGGGTGATGCGGTCGGTCAGGCGATGCCAGTGATACTCCGTGCGGCGGCCCGCCGGATCCGTCTCGCTGGTCATGCGGCCGTATTTGTCCCACGTGCTGCGGCGCATCGCACCGCCGGGAAGAATAACGTCGCAGAGCTCGCCGTCGCGGTAGACAAACGTCGTCTGGCGACCGTCGTAATCCGTGAAGCGGGCGACGTTGTCGTCGTCATCCACCAGCCAGTGCGCCTGCGCACCGTCATCGCGGGTCGCACGGCGGGTGCCGTTATCAAAATCGTATTCGAACGTCAGCTGTTCGCCGCCGCTGTGGCGGAAGCCGACCACGCGCGGCAGGCCGTCAATCTCCCGCCAGCGGTATTCGCTCAGCAGGCCGTTGGCGTCCTCGTGGGCGCTCATCAGCCCGTCCTGCCAGCGGAAGCGTCGGCGCACGCTACCGCCCCGGCCGGTCACACAGACCAGCTGGCGCTGTTCATCATAATCGTAACTGACCAGACAGATCTCGTCATCCAGCCAGGCGCCGAGGAGCCTGTCACGATCGTAGCGGCAGACCACGCGCTGGCCCGCGCTGTCGGTCAGGGCATGCAGGGTATTATCCGCATTCCACTCGAAGAGGATATCGTTGCCGCAGGGTTCAGAGATGCGCTGGAGCAGCGACGGGGCATCTTCCTTAAGCGGCGCATAGTGCCAGCGCTCGCCGCTGACGTCATACACCGACCAGCTGTCGTCCTGGTGATGTTCAAGCCAGTTCTTTTCGCTTTCGCAGTAGGCGCGCATCCCTTTTGGCACACTCGGGAAGGCGACATAATCGCCGGACGGCGCGCGCCACACCAGGCCGTCCTGATACGCCTCCAGGCGGCTTTCCCAGAACAGGCTCCAGCCGCGGCCCAGCACGCTGTCGCCGGGGTTGCCGCTGCGCCAGTAGCGCTGCCAGCGCACCGGCAGACGGGAAGGCAGGACGAAGTCCAGCTCGTCATCCCCGCTGAGAAACTTCTGTCCGCTGACGATATCTACCGGGCGGGCGATAATCCCCGCGGCCGCCACGCCGGTCATCAGCGTGCCGGCGCGACAGGCGATACGGGCCAGCTTGTTGATGCCGGGGATTTTGCCCAGCAGCTTAGAGAGCGCCCCGACTTTGCCAGCGGCCCCGCCCCAGCCGCCGATAAGCCCGGCGAACAGCAGGGTCAGATCGGAGACTTTATAGAGCCACTCGGGCACTTCAGACTGAATGGGCAGGGTTTGCTGCGGGTCGCCGCCGATAATGACGTTATTCGAACCGGTCATGACCTTCGCGTCGCAGGTGGTGCGATCCCCGATGCGGGACGCAGGCTGGCTGTTAATGGAGACGCGCTTAGAGCCTTCGGCCATCTGCTGCGAGCCGTCATCAGAACAGTCGACGGTGCTATCGGTGGCAAGCGCGGCGGGTTTACCGTTGATAAACACGTTCGGCGAGCCGGAGGTGATGACGCCTTTCTTCGTCATGCTGGATGCCCCGGCGACCGCGATGCTGTCCCGGGCGGCGGTCGCCAGCTCCCCGGTGTAATACCCCACGGCCAGGCTGGCGCCGACGAGCAGGACGCCCACGCCAAGACAGGATGCGCCGAGACCGGCAATAAACATGGCCCCCGCCAGAATGCCCCCGGCGGCGGCAATCAGGCCACCGACAATCGTTCCGGCAATCATTCCGGCCAGCGCACCGGAGTGGCCGATATCATCACCAACGCGTGCTGCTTCAAACATAACAACGGTCCCTGAAGTTAATGGTGGAAGCGGAAGCTCCTGAGAAGTTCGCCAAACAGCGCGCTGTCGGCATCGCCCGGCGCGCGGGTGCAGGTCATGGTGAAGACCAGGACTTTATCGCTGTTGGTATTAAAGACGGCCTGCTGCTGCCAGATGCGTTTCCCGTCGCGCAGGTAGCTGGCATGGACAATTTCACCCTGTGAAAGGTTGTCGCCAAGCGTAGCGG
>NZ_JAIWJZ010000176.1:0-13422 GCF_020216105.1 Enterobacter sp. K16B | reverse complement strand
TGTTACAGAGTAGCAAGGAACATAAAGTGAACGGAATAACCTCTACAGTCGTATGTTCCCCCTCACCCCACAGGGAGAGGGAGAAAAGCGAGGTATCATGCCTCGCGTTTTCCAGGGAACATCACGCTCGCAATAATCCCCAGCGCCAGCACGCCGAGCACGACAAACAGGCTTGCCGTGGCGCCAATGTTGTAACCGTGATGCCAGAAGTGATCGGTGGCATTTAATCCCAGCTTGAACGCCACGAAGAACAGCAGCAACACGACGGCTTTTTCGAGGTGCACCAGATACTGCTTCAGCGCTTCCAGCACGAAGTAGAGCGTACGCAGGCCCAGAATGGCGAACATCATGGCGCTGTAAATAATCAGCGGTTCGCGGCTCACGGCAATAATGGCTGGCACGGAGTCAAAGGCGAACATCACATCAGAGAGTTCGACAACCGCCACGCAAAGCAGCAGCGGCGTCGCATAGCGCTTCGCCTTCTTAACGCGTCCCACCATCACGTCCTGGTTTTCCGGTTTTTCAAGCTCCGCATCCACCTCTTTCTGGGTCAGAATAAAGGCATTGCTGCTGATTTTCGGCCAGACAGGATAGAAGCGTTTCACCAGGCGATACGCGAGATGCCCGGAGTAATCCTCCACCTCGTCGCTCTCTTCATTGCGCTTGAGCATCATCACCGCCGTCCAGCCGACGACCAGCGCGAAAATCACCTCCACGTACGGCCCCAGGCTCAGCAGGCTGGTGCCGATCGCCACGAAAATACCGCGGAAGATAATCGCCCCCAGCACGCCCCAGTAAAGGACGCGGTGACGATACTTATCCGGCACGCCGAACCAGGCGAAGATCGCCATCATCACAAACAGGTTATCGACAGAGAGCACCTCTTCCAGCGCGTAACCGGTAAGGAACAGGCTCGCCATTTCGGCACCATGGTGAACATACAGGAACCCGGCGAACGCCATCGCCATCATGACCCAGAAGAGGGACCACATGGCGGCACTTTTCAGCGAGATCGGTTTATCGTGACGGTGCATAAAGAGGTCGATAAACATCGCCCCAACGGCCATCACCACAAAGACAACAACGGTTTCCGTCGGGAAACCGAGATGAGCAGCAGACATACAAAACCCTTTTGGCAGACAAAACACAACACCATGCAAACTGGCGTAAACCAGGAACAGAAAGGCGTGGGCTGTTACTCAGCCTCTTCACCCTCAAAGCCGTAGCCCTGTCGGCTACGCAAGAAGGGGGTACTTTACCTTACCAGGCGGGGCGTGCGCATCTGTCGTTTAGGCGGTCATGCCACGCAAACGCTGCAGCACCGCTACCAGCACCGCCACAGACCAGCCAACCATCAGGGCGCCGATAAGCCCCTCTACGCCGCCGATGAGCCGCCAGTGCTGGGGTAACGTGACATCGCCGTACCCCACGGTGGCGTAACTGACCAGCGAAAAATAGAAGCTGGTATTCCAGTCCTTAAATGCGTCAATGACAAAATAAAACGCAGCAAACAGCCCGGCTTCGAGGAGATGCGCGAAGATCATGGAGATAACGATGCCAACATTGCGTAAGACAATGCGTACCGCTGAATCCACTTCAAGTTTTATGAATTTTAAAACGCCAAACATCCACAGCGAATGGATCACCACGGTAAGGGTAAGCAAAATGATAATACTGAGTAGCTGCATGACGAATGCTCTGACCAAAAGGAATATGGCCCCGCGAACGCAGCGGGGCACCTGGTCGAAGCTTAGTTGAAAGAGCGGGAAAAGTTGGTGCAATAATTGCGTTGCGTGATTATTTCTCTGCCAGCGCCTGCGCGCAGGCCCAGGCACTGGCCCATGCCCACTGGAAGTTGTACCCGCCAAGCCAGCCGGTCACATCCATCACTTCACCAATAAAATAGAGCCCCGGCACGTTGCGCGCTTCCATGGTGCGGGAAGAGAGTTCATGCGTATCCACACCACCCAGCGTCACTTCCGCCGTGCGGTAGCCTTCGGTGCCGTTTGGCTGCACGCGCCAGTTCGTCAGGGTCTCGACCAGCGTCTCCTGCTCGCGGCTGTTAAGCTGGCGGAGCGACACGTCCGGGATCTGGCCTAAAACCTGTAAACACTCCACCAGACGTTTCGGCAGTTGCATGGCCAGGGTATTTTTCAGGCTCTGATTCGGGTGCGCGGCACGCTGCGCGTTGAGGAACGCGTCCAGATCGCAATCGGGAAGCAGGTTAACCGTGACAAACTCCCCCGGCTGCCAGTAGCTGGAGATTTGCAATACCGCCGGGCCGGAGAGGCCGCGATGGGTAAAGAGCAGATTTTCGCGGAACACCGTCCCGTCTTCAGCGGTAATAACGGACGGAACGGAGACCCCGGAGAGCGTCTGGAGCTGTTCCAGCAGCGGTTTATGCAGCGTAAACGGCACCAGACCGGCGCGGGTCGGCAGCACCTTCAGGCCAAACTGCTCGGCAATTTTGTAGCCGAACGGCGAGGCACCCAGCCCCGGCATCGACAGACCGCCGCTGGCAATCACCAGGTTATTGGCACTGACGGTGTCACCGTTGAGCTGAAGCGTATAGCCCTGTTCGTCACGCGTGACCGCCAGCACCTCCGTGCGCAGACGCATGACCACGCCGCCCTTTTCGCATTCGGCCACCAGCATATCGACAATCTGTTGCGCGGAGTCGTCGCAGAACAGCTGGCCCAGCGTCTTCTCATGCCAGGCGATGCCGTGCTTACCCACCAGATCGATAAAGTCCCACTGGGTGTAACGCGCCAGCGCAGATTTACAAAAATGCCGGT
Organism: Enterobacter sp. K16B; assembly: GCF_020216105.1. Lineage (NCBI taxonomy): Bacteria > Pseudomonadati > Pseudomonadota > Gammaproteobacteria > Enterobacterales > Enterobacteriaceae > Enterobacter > Enterobacter sp. K16B. The sequence goes on along the minus strand of NZ_JAIWJZ010000176.1, from coordinate 10,627 downwards.
TCTGGCTCAGATACGCCGCAGGTTCAACATAGAGATTGGTAAAGTTGCATCGCCCGCCGCCGGACATCAGGATTTTACGGCCTGGCTTTTTACCGTTATCCAGCAGCAGCACGCGACGACCCGCCTGTCCGGCCATCGCCGCACAAAACATACCCGCCGCACCGGCGCCAATTACCACGGCATCAAACCTTTCCACGTCAAAATCCTCATTATTCACTGCCGCGGATTGTAAAGTTTCCTCTGTGGTCACACCAGCGTAAAAAGATATTACAAAGCCATTCCATTGAAATTTAAAGAATATCCTTTCGGGCGCTTTTCCCATTTCAGGTGGTATGTCAAAAAAAGTCTATATTTCACTTTGCCCGTTGCGCATTTGTCCTGGATAATGCGCCGCGTTCATGTCCTCAAAATGGCGTAACGTCCTATGCTACATTTGTTTGCCGGCCTGGATTTACATACCGGGCTTTTACTTTTGCTTGCTCTGGTTTTTGTACTGTTTTACGAAGCGATCAACGGCTTCCACGACACTGCAAACGCAGTAGCAACGGTTATCTACACTCGCGCAATGCGATCGCAGCTTGCGGTTGTTATGGCGGCGGTATTTAACTTTTTTGGTGTCCTCCTGGGCGGACTGAGCGTTGCGTATGCCATTGTGCATATGCTGCCAACGGATCTGCTGCTTAACGTTAGTTCTGGCCATGGCCTCGCTATGGTGTTCTCAATGCTGCTTGCTGCAATTATCTGGAACCTCGGTACCTGGTATTTCGGCCTGCCTGCATCCAGTTCTCACACTCTCATCGGCGCGATTATCGGTATCGGGTTAACCAATGCCCTGATGACCGGTACATCGGTTGTTGATGCGCTGAACCTTCCAAAAGTACTCGGGATTTTCGGCTCTCTGATCATCTCCCCTATCGTGGGTCTGGTGGTTGCGGGTGGATTGATCTTCATCCTGCGTCGCTACTGGAGCAACACGAAGAAACGTGCGCGTATCCACCTGACGCCAGCAGAGCGTGAGAAGAAAGACGGCAAGAAAAAGCCGCCATTCTGGACGCGTATCGCCCTGATCATTTCCGCTATCGGCGTGGCCTTCTCTCATGGCGCGAACGACGGGCAGAAAGGCATTGGTCTGGTGATGCTGGTGCTGATTGGTGTTGCGCCGGCAGGCTTCGTGGTCAACATGAACGCCTCTGGTTACGAAATCACGCGTACCCGTGATGCGGTCAACAACGTTGAAACCTATTTCCAGCAGCATCCTGACCTGCTGAAAAAGGCGACCGGCGTTGACCAGTTAATCCCTTCTCCGGAAGCGGGCGCCACCACGGCACCAGGCGAGTTCCACTGCCATCCGGCAAACGCGATTAACGCGCTGGAACGTGCGAAAGGCATGCTGGGCAACATCGAAAGCTATGAAAAACTGGCCGTTGAACAGCGTGGTCAGTTGCGTCGCATCATGCTCTGTATCTCTGACGTGACCGATAAAGTCGCGAAGCTGCCAGAGGTGAACGGTGACGATAAACGTCTGCTGAAGAAACTGAAAAGCGACATGCTCAACACCATTGAGTACGCGCCAATCTGGATCATCATGGCCGTCGCGCTGGCACTGGGTATCGGCACAATGATTGGCTGGCGTCGTGTGGCGACCACCATCGGCGAGAAGATCGGTAAGAAAGGCATGACCTATGCGCAGGGGATGTCCGCGCAGATGACGGCGGCGGTGTCTATCGGTCTGGCAAGCTATACCGGTATGCCAGTCTCCACGACCCACGTACTCTCCTCGTCCGTGGCAGGTACCATGATTGTTGACGGTGGCGGTCTGCAGCGCAAAACCGTGACCAACATTCTGATGGCCTGGGTGTTCACCCTTCCGGCATCAATCCTGCTCTCTGGCGGGCTGTACTGGATTTCGCTGAAGCTGATTTAATCGGCTGAGGGCGACAAAAAAGCGGGTCAGGAAACTGACCCGCTTTTTTTATGTTTTCTGCTCAGTGCCAAATCATCAATGCAATCATACTGACCACGACCAGCCCGCACAGGGCACTGGTCAAAATGAACTGACGACGCAGACGCTCGCAGCGACGAATAAACTCTTCATCGTGATGATCGCGGTAGCGCTGGTAGTAGATATATCCCACCAGACGCATCTGCTTGCTGGGCTGTCCATGCGAGGTGAAGAAACCTCCACCGTCCACATACTGATAAAGCAACGGATCGCAACCACGAAGTACCACTAACAGCGCACGTAACGATGAGAAGTAGCGCGCCATATTCACTATGCAAACTACGCATAACGCCCAAAACAATGCGACGGTGCTAATCATACATCCTCCCCGGCGTCCGCCCACGAAGCAAGGCTCCTGAGCTACCGCACCCCAATGCCCTGACAGACAGTTCAGTGAAAGAATGACCAAAAGTCGATCCGGTTCGCGTTTTCATATCCGAACGGCTCATTAAATAGTGTAGGAGATCCGTTAATTTTTTTGCCACAAGGTTAATCGTTATCAACACCAAAGCTTGAAAAATATGTTTTACTGGGCCGTAATGAAAGTATCAGACGACGGCTTTCACATTTAGTCATCGATAACTTAAGGAAGGAGTAACACTATGGCTTACAAACACATTCTCATCGCGGTAGACCTCTCTCCGGAGAGCAAAGTGCTGGTTGATAAAGCGGTATCCATGGCACGTCCCTACAACGCGAAAGTTTCCCTGATTCACGTTGATGTGAATTACTCCGACCTTTACACCGGTCTGATCGACGTCAATCTCGGCGACATGCAAAAGCGCATCTCTGAAGAGACACACCACGCCCTGAGCGAGCTCTCCACCAACGCAGGCTACCCGATTACCGAAACCTTAAGCGGCAGCGGCGATCTGGGCCAGGTTCTGGTGGATGCGATCAAGAAATATGACATGGACCTGGTGGTGTGCGGTCACCATCAGGACTTCTGGAGCAAGCTGATGTCTTCCGCGCGCCAGCTGATTAACACCGTTCACGTGGATATGCTGATTGTTCCGCTGCGTGACGAAGAAGACGAGTAAGTGCAAAAAAGCCCGGTGGCGCTAACGCTTACCGGGCCTACAAGGTAAAAGCAAAACGGCAACATGGTTGCCGTTTTTAATGTTTGTTCCCTCTCCCACAGGGAGAGGGTTAGGGTGAGGGCATCAGCCCGCACTCTTCCGGCGTCCCCGGATAGATATCAAACCGGTGCCCTTTGGTGGTCACCGCGTTGGTAGTGGCAACGTCCGCCAGCGGCGGCGCATAGTCAGGACGCTTCACCACCACTCGCTTCGTCGCTAACTGGCGAGCGGGCTCCAGCAGCCCATCGGCGTCCAGATCCGGCCCCACCAGCGACTGAAACACCCGCATCTCTTTCTTCACCAGCGCGCTTTTCTGCTTATGCGGGAACATCGGGTCAAGATAGACCACCTGCGGGCGCGGGGTGATATCCGTCAGCGCCGTCAGGCTGGAGGCGTGGATCAGCTGCAGTCGTTCCTGCAACCACGGGCCGATTTCCGGATCAGCATAGCCCCGCGTCAGACCGTCATCGAGCAGTGCAGCCACCACCGGATTGCGCTCCAGCATCCGCACGCGGCAACCGACCGACGCCAGCACAAACGCATCGCGCCCTAATCCCGCCGTGGCATCCACCACGTCAGGAAGATAGCTCCCTTTGATGCCGACCGCTTTGGCCACCGCTTCACCGCGGCCGCCGCCGAACTTGCGCCGGTGCGCCATCGCGCCCCCCACAAAATCGACAAAAATCCCGCCGAGTTTCGGCTCGTCGCGTTTACGGAGTTCAAGATGCGCTGACGTCATCACCAGCGCCATCAGGTTCTCTTCATCGTGCTCCAGCCCCCAGCGGGCGGCCAGAACAGATAAGGCGCCGTCTCCGGCGCCTGTTTCATCCACTAAGCAGATCTTCACGTAACAATCAGCCTTTGATCCCGTAATGCTCAAGCATCGCATCCAGCTGCGGCTCGCGGCCACGGAAGCGTTTGAACAGCACCATCGGCTCTTCAGAACCGCCGCGCGTCAGGATGTTATCGAGGAACGACTGGCCGGTTTCGCGGTTGAAGATCCCCTCTTCTTCGAAGCGAGAGAAGGCATCCGCCGCCAGCACGTCGGCCCACAGGTAGCTGTAATAGCCTGCCGCATAGCCGCCCGCGAAGATGTGGCTGAACGCATGCGGGAAGCGGCCCCAGGTTGGCCCTGGAATAACGGCAACCTGCTTTTTAATCTCGGCCAGGGTTTCGAGGATTTTCGCCCCCTGTTCCGGACTGAACTCGGCGTGCAGGCGGAAGTCGAACAGGCCGAACTCCAGCTGACGCAGGATGAACATCGCCGCCTGGTAGTTTTTCGCCGCCAGCATTTTATCCAGCAGCTCTTTCGGCAGCGGTTCGCCGGTCTCGTAGTGGCCGGAGATAAACGCCAGCGCGTCCGGCTCCCAGCACCAGTTTTCCATAAACTGGCTTGGCAGCTCGACCGCATCCCACGGCACACCGCTGATCCCGGCCACGCCTGCGGTTTCAATGCGGGTCAGCATGTGATGCAGGCCGTGTCCGAACTCGTGGAACAGGGTAATCACTTCGTCGTGGGTGAACAGCGCTGGCTTGCCGTTTACCGGGCGGTTGAAGTTACAGGTCAGGTACGCGACCGGCTTCTGCAGAGAACCATCGGCTTTACGCATCTGGCCCACGCAGTCATCCATCCACGCCCCGCCGCGCTTGTTCTCACGGGCGTAGAGATCGAGGTAGAAGCTGCCGCGCAGCTCGTTTTTCTCGTCATACAGCTCGAAGAAACGCACGTCCGGGTGCCAGACGTCGATGTCGGTGCGCTCTTTGGCGGTGATGCCGTAAATCCGTTTCACCACTTCGAACAGGCCATTGACGGCTTTGTTTTCCGGGAAGTACGGGCGCAGCTGCTCGTCGCTGATGCTGTAGAGATGCTGTTTCTGTTTTTCACTGTAATAAGCGATGTCCCACGGCTGCAGCTCGTCCACGCCGAACTCCGCTTTGGCGAAGGCGCGCAGCTGGGCCAGCTCTTTTTCACCCTGTGGACGGGCACGTTTAGCCAGATCCGTCAGGAAATCGAGCACCTGCTGCGGGTTTTCGGCCATTTTGGTGGCGAGGGATTTATCCGCGTAGCTGTCAAAGCCCAGCAGCTGGGCCAGCTCGTGACGCAGGGCGAGGATTTCCGCCATCACCGGGCTGTTGTCCCACTTACCGGCATTCGGCCCCTGATCGGAGGCGCGGGTGCTGTAGGCGCGGTACATCTCTTCACGCAACGCCTGGTTGTCGCAGTAGGTCATCACCGGCAGATAGCTTGGAATATCCAGGGTCAACAGATAGCCTTCCTGCTCTTTCGCTTCGGCCTGCGCTTTAGCGGCCGCCAGCGCGCTTTCCGGCATCCCGGCAAGTTCCGCTTCGTCGGTAATCAGCTTCGTCCAACCCATGGTGGCGTCGAGCACGTTGTTGCTGTACTGGTTGCCCAGCTCAGAGAGACGCGCGGCAATTTCACCGTAGCGGGTCTGTTTCTCTTTTGGCAGACCAATCCCGGAAAGCTCGAAATCACGCAGGGCGTTATCGACGGATTTTTTCTGCGCCGTGTTCAGTTCAGCATAATGGTCGCCGTCGCGCAGATCGCGATACGCTTTGTAGAGCCCTTCGTGCTGGCCGACCCAGGTGCTGTACTCCGAGAGCAGCGGCAGGGTCTGTTCGTAGGCTTCGCGCAGTTCCGGGCTGTTTTTTACCGAATTCAGGTGGCTCACCGGGGAGAAGATACGCCCCAGCACGTCATCCACTTCGGCCAGCGGCTGACACAGATTTTCCCAGGTGTACGGCGCGCCCTGCGCGACCACGCTTTCTACCGCCGCGCGGCAGTTGTCCAGCGCTTGCGTCACGGCTGGAACCACATGCTCAGGGAGGATTTTAGAAAACGGTGGCAACGAAAAAGGCGTCAGTAATGGATTGGTCATAAACGCTGTCCTGTTGAATAAGATGAATGAAGCGCGCATCCGGCGCTGTGCATATTGTCTGGTAATGGGGTTAAGTGTAGAGGATTTCAATGCCTGCGCTTCGCGGGCCGACGGGTAATCTGTGCCGTTCTGCTGTAAACTGTGGCAAATCGTCATTTCATCGGAATTTCATTACCCATGCTCAGTTATCGCCACAGCTTTCACGCAGGCAACCACGCCGACGTCCTCAAACACACCGTTCAGAGTCTGATTATTGAATCACTCAAAGAGAAAGAGAAGCCGTTTCTCTATCTGGACACGCACGCGGGCGCGGGCCGTTACCAGCTGAGCGGCGAACACGCCGAGCGTACCGGTGAATATCTGGAAGGGATTGCCCGCATCTGGCAGCAGGACGACCTGCCTGCCGAACTGGAGCCGTACATTGGCGTGGTGAATCACTTCAACCGCAACGGGCAGCTGCGCTACTACCCCGGCTCGCCATTGATTGCCCGCCAGCTGCTGCGCGAGCAGGACAGCATCCAGTTGACCGAGCTGCACCCGAGCGACTTCCCGCTGCTGCGTTCTGAATTCCAGAAAGACAGCCGCGCCCGCGTGGAAAAAGCCGATGGCTACCAGCAGCTGAAAGCCAAACTGCCGCCGGTTTCCCGTCGCGGCCTGGTGCTGATCGACCCGCCGTACGAAATCAAAACCGACTATCAGGCGGTGGTGACCGGCATCCACGAAGGCTACAAACGCTTTGCCACCGGGACGTATGCCCTGTGGTACCCGGTGGTTCTGCGTGCGCAAATCAAGCGCATGATCAAAGACCTGGAAGCGACCGGCATCCGCAAAATTTTGCAGATTGAGCTGGCGGTACGTCCGGACAGCGACCAGCGCGGCATGACGGCCTCCGGCATGATCGTCATTAACCCGCCATGGAAGCTCGAAGCGCAGATGAACAACGTCCTGCCGTGGCTGCACAAAACGCTGGTGCCAGCGGGAACAGGCCACACCAGCGTCAGCTGGATCGTGCCGGAGTAATCGCAGCCATCGGTGGAAACTATTGATTTCAGGTATACAATCGCGGCAATTCACGATTAAGGACAAAAGCTATGACTAAGCATTATGACTACATCGCAATCGGCGGCGGCAGCGGCGGCATCGCCTCCATCAACCGTGCGGCCATGTACGGCCAGAAATGTGCGCTGATTGAAGCCAAAGCGCTGGGCGGCACCTGCGTGAACGTGGGTTGTGTACCGAAGAAAGTGATGTGGCATGCAGCGCAAATCCGTGAAGCTATCCATATGTATGGCCCGGATTACGGCTTTGACACCACCATAAACCATTTCGACTGGGATAAGCTGATCGCCAGCCGTACCGCCTACATCGACCGTATTCACACCTCGTACGACAACGTGCTGGGTAAAAATAATGTCGACGTTATTCACGGTTTCGCCCGTTTTGTGGACGCGAAGACGATCGAAGTGAATGGTGAGACGATCACCGCCGATCACATCCTGATCGCCACCGGCGGTCGCCCGAGCCACCCGAATATCCCGGGCGCGGAATATGGCATCGACTCTGATGGTTTCTTCGAACTGCCTGCCCTGCCAAAACGCGTTGCCATCGTGGGCGCGGGCTACATCGCAGTGGAGCTGGCCGGCGTGATTAACGGTCTGGGTGCTGAGGCGCACCTGTTCGTGCGTAAACACGCGCCGCTGCGCAGCTTTGACCCGCTGATTGTGGATACGCTGGTCGAAGTGATGAACACCGAAGGCCCAACCCTGCACACCAATGCCGTGCCAAAAGCGGTGGTGAAAAATGCAGACGGCAGCCTGACGCTTGAGCTGGAAGATGGCCGCAGCCAGACCGTGGATTGCCTGATCTGGGCGATTGGCCGTGAACCCGCCAACGACAACTTCAACCTCGGCGTGACGGGGGTGAAAACCGACGAAAAAGGCTACATCGTCGTTGATAAATTCCAGAACACCAGCGTGCCGGGCATTTACGCCGTTGGGGATAACACCGGCGCGGTTGAGCTGACCCCGGTGGCTGTTGCGGCAGGGCGTCGCCTTTCCGAGCGTCTGTTCAACAACAAGCCGGACGAACATCTGGACTACAGCAACATCCCGACCGTGGTCTTTAGCCACCCGCCAATCGGCACCGTCGGCTTAACCGAGCCGCAGGCGCGCGAGCAGTATGGCGACGATCAGGTGAAAGTGTATAAATCCGCGTTTACTGCGATGTATACCGCCGTCACCTCTCACCGTCAGCCGTGCCGCATGAAGCTGGTCTGCGTCGGCCCGGAAGAGAAGATTGTCGGTATCCACGGCATTGGCTTCGGCATGGATGAGATCCTGCAGGGCTTCGCGGTGGCACTGAAGATGGGCGCAACCAAAAAAGACTTCGACAACACCGTGGCGATCCACCCTACGGCGGCGGAAGAGTTTGTGACCATGCGCTAGGATAACGCCAGTTTTTTCTCAATCGCTTTTTTGACATCGCGGACAAATGCCTCAACCTGAGGCATTTTTTCTGTCCAGTCTACGGTGACCTTGCCGAGATATTCTGCGCGCGCCTCAGCCAGCAGTTTCGCATGGGCCGCAGGCAGCTGTGGCATCAGCCAGGCCGCCGCCTCGTCTTTCGCTGCGATCTGACCGGTCTCTACGCTATACCCGATGCGCGCCAGCGTCAGGAGGATATGCCTCTCATCACCTTCCAGATCCTCGGCCCCGTTCCACAGCGCGAGGGTCTGACGAAACGTCTGCTGCAGATCGCGTTCTGGCACCGCCTCAAACAGCGTGCTGGCCGCCTCTCCCCGCAGGGCAAGGCTGTTCTGCCGCGCTTTGGTGAGTAAAATCGCCAGATCGGGGTCGGGCTGCGCCGGTTCGTATTCGCCGTTTAATATCGCGTCCCGTAGCCATTCCCCAAACTGCAGCTCCCGCACGGGCGGAAATCGCCATGGCACCATCTGCGACCAGACAACCACCGTCACCTCCAGCGCCCGGTAAATCTCCGACGTCCCGGGCCAGGCCGAAACCGCCAGCAGTTGCTGCATTAAGGCATGGCGTTGTTCATCCCGCAGCGGTGAGCGCACCGTGACCAGCAGATCGATATCGCTCAGCGGTTTCAGGCCGCCGTCCATCGCCGACCCGTATAAGTGAATCGCCATCAGCTCGCCTCCCAGAATGTTCTCGATAAGCGTGCAGGCCGTCTGTATCTGTTTTTGTGCGCTGGGGAGCACGTTCATCATCCCTCTTCCTCAGACACCAACTGTTGATTAACGCGGGCGATCTCGTCCAGCACGCGCTGCACGAGAAGCTCAATCTCTTGCCAGGCGTCGTCGTTGTGACAGGCCGTTTCCAGCTGTTCGCAGGCCTTCTGCAACGATGACATGTTCATCATCCGCGCGCCGCCGTTGATACGGTGCGCCATACGCCCCACCTTATCGCGATCTTTCTGTGCCAGCCACTGCGTCAACTGGCGGGCATCTTCCCGGTTGACCTCCGCCATTTCGGCCTGCAGCGCCCGTGTGGTATCACTCACACGATCAGGTTTCGCGCTGCCGACGGCAAAATAACGATCCAGCAGCGTCTGCAGTTTCTCGGCCGTCAGCGGCTTTTCCAGATATTCATTCATACCGGCAGCGATACAGCGCTCTGCCGCCTCTGCCCCGCTCATCGCCGTCAGGCCGAAGATCGGAACCGGTGGATGACCGTTAAGCTGTTCGGTATGACGGATCTGCTGTGCCAGCTCATAGCCGTCCATCTCTGGCATCGTACAGTCGGTAATAATGACATCGTAGCAGTCAGGATTTTGCTGCCACATCGACAGTGCCTCAGCGCCCTGGGTCGCCAGCGACACCCGGTGCCCCCAGGACTCCAGCCGCTGCTGCAGCGCACGGCGTGCTGGCGGGTAGTCATCCACCCCCAGAATATGCAGACTGCGCGCCTGGTCGACGGGCGGCGGGGTCAACACCTTACTGGCGGCAGGCTCCGCGTTGAAGTGCAGGCTGACCACGCAACCCTCATGCGGTTCACTGTCGATGCGCACCTGCGCACCGGCGGCATGCGCCATAAACAGGCAGGCCGGTAAACTGAACCCGGTGTCGGTCCACTCTGATTTCAGCGTCACGCGGTGAGCGCGTCCGGTGATCTCTTCCAGCTGATGTGGGTCAATGCCCTCACCCTGGTCACACACCTCGATAACCAGCGGGATCGTCGTGGCGTCCGGCGTTCTGCTGCCCTCATACACCTCAACGTCTATCTCCTGACAATGCGCATGCTTGATGGCGTTACGCAGCAGGCTGGAGAGGATGCGAATAATCAACAGCGGATCGGTGGTGAAGCGCTCGGTAGAGAGCTCAATCAGCACGTTCAGGGTGATCCCTTTCGCTTCCGCCTGCTGCCGGTAAAGCGCCACCGTGCTGTGGATCAGCTGCGGCAGATGCGTGCTGCGCATCGTTCCGTTCAGCTGCGGGTTATCGGCACGGAAGACATCGAACATGTCGCCAATCAACGAAAGCAGATTCAGCGAGGATTCCCAAATCAGATTCAGGTTTTCATTATGCTCATGCCGCGCATCAAGCGCCTGAAGCTCCATCTCCAGCAGGCCGGTGATCACGCTGAGCGGGGTGCGCACCTCATGGCCCATGCTCTGCATAAAGGCGT
>NZ_JAIWJZ010000175.1:0-17289 GCF_020216105.1 Enterobacter sp. K16B | reverse complement strand
CCGTCCAGCAGGTTATGTACCCGCAGCGGCTCCATGATCGAGTACCCCACCGTGTGGCGCGGGTCGAGCGAGGCATACGGATCCTGGAAAATAAACTGAATATCCCGCCGCACCGCCTGCAGCCTGCTGTCCGGCAGGGTATCAATGCGCTCGCCGTTAAAGGTAATGCTCCCTTCCTGCGATTCCACCAGACGGAGTAACGCGCGCCCGGTGGTAGATTTACCGCAGCCGGACTCTCCCACCAGCGCCAGCGTTTCGCCCGGCCAGAGATCAAAACTGACGTTTTCCACCGCGTGCACTTCGCGCTTCACGCGATTCAACACGCCGCTGCGCAGCGGGAAACGGGTGACCAGATTACGCACCTCCAGAATGGGCTTACCCGGCACCACGGTATCCTGCTCGCGTTCCTCCTCCTCCGGCCCTGTCGCATCGAGTGAAATCAGCGGGAAGCGGCGCGGCAAATCGCGGCCGTTCATGGCGCCAAGACGCGGGACCGCCGCCAGCAACGCTTTGGTATAAGGATGAACGGGCGCGTGAAAAATCTGCTCAACCGTGCCGGTTTCTACCCCGCTGCCCTTGTGCATCACCAGCACGCGATCGGCGATATCGGCGACCACGCCCATATCGTGGGTGATGAATATCACCCCCATCTCCATTTCCTGCTGCAGCACTTTAATGAGCTGCAGGATCTGCGCCTGAATCGTCACGTCCAGCGCCGTCGTCGGCTCATCGGCGATCAGCACCGCAGGACGGCAGGAGAGCGCCATGGCAATCATCACCCGCTGGCGCATGCCGCCAGAGAGCTGATGCGGGTAGCGGCCAAGAATGGCCTGCGCTTCCGGAATGCGCACCAGTTCCAGCATCCGTCTGGCTTCACTGAGCGCCTCATCGCCGCCGAGCCCCTGATGCAGGCGGATGGACTCGGCAATTTGTTCCCCCACCGGGAACACCGGATTGAGCGAGGTCATCGGCTCCTGGAAAATCATGGCAATATCCGCCCCGCGCACGCCCTGCATCTGCGCGCTGCTCAGATCGTTTATATCAATGACCTGACGGTTACGGCGGCGCAGGAGCATTTTCTCGCTGCTGATTTGCCCGCCCGTCTGCTCCAGCAGACGCATCAGCGCCAGCGCGGTGACCGATTTACCGGAGCCGGACTCGCCAACAATCGCCAGCGTCTCGCCGCGTTTGAGCGAGAAGGATAAATTCTGTACTGCGGGGATGAACTGCCGCTCTTCCTGAAACGCAATATTCAACTGATGGACAGCCAGCACTTCGCGGTTGTCCAGCTCGTCACTGTGCGGCACGCGTTGCCCCCTTATTCACGATAGATCCCCGTACTCGGTTCATCACCGGCATAACCCCAGGCGCGGTACATCCCTTCGCTGTTGAACGGCAGCGCCACGTTGCCCTCACGATCCACGGCAATCAGCCCGCCAACCCCGCCCAGCGCGGGCAACTTCTCCATCACCACACGCTCGCAGGCCTCGCTCAGGCTTAGCCCGCCGTAATCCATCAGCGCGGTGATGTCATAGGCCGCGAGGGCACGAATAAAGACTTCCCCGGTGCCGGTACAGGACACCGCCGCCGTGGCGTTATTGGCATAGCAGCCGGCACCGGGCAGTGGGCTGTCGCCGACGCGTCCAGGCAGCTTGTTGGTCATCCCTCCCGTTGACGTCGCCGCCGCGAGGTTTCCGGCCTTATCGAGCGCCACCGCGCCGACCGTGCCCATTTTGGTGGTTTCATCCAGCGGCGCAGTATGGTCAAGCTGCGTCATGCCCGCCGAACGCGCTTCAAGCAGCTGCTGGTAGCGCGCCTCGGTAGAAAAGAGATCGGGCGATACCGGTTCCATCCCGTGTCCGAAGGCGAACGCCTCCGCCCCGGCACCGGTCAGCAGCACATGCGGACTCTCTTCCATCACCAGACGCGCCGCCAGCACCGGATTACGCAGGCGACTGACGCCCGCCACGGCCCCCGCTTTCAGGGTGATGCCGTCCATCACGCAGGCATCCAGCTCGTGGGTTTCGTCCCGGGTAAAGACCGAGCCGATCCCGGCATTAAATAACGGACACTCCTCCAGCAGGCGTACCGCCTCGGTGACTACGTCCAGCGCGCTTTCGCCCGCTTCCAGCATTTTCTGGCCCGTTTCAACAATGGCGTACAGCGCGTCAATGTAGCGCTTTTCATCCTCGGGACTCAGCTGTGCACGGGTGATAGCCCCGGCGCCGCCATGAATTGCGATTACCGCATTAACCATTCACATCACCCGTTAGCCTGATTTGCGGCTTTTTCTATAAATATCATTATCGTCAATGAAACTTCAGATGATTTTTGAATATAGAAAGACGCAACTGTGATGTAAAGCGTACACCTCCGGGTCATACTGTTAGTGGCACTTTTCTGCCATAATGGCCGCTTTCGTTGTTACTGTGCAGGAGCCCACCATGGATTTTACCGCCGGACTGATGTCGCTTGAGACGGCACTCACGCAGATGCTTGACCGAGTTTCCCCGCTGCATGACGTTGAAACGCTGCCCCTGGTGCGCTGTTTTGGTCGTATTGCCGCGCGCGATATTGTCTCCCCGCTTAACGTGCCAGGGTTCGATAATTCCGCGATGGACGGTTATGCAGTACGCCTGGCGGATCTCCGGGCCGGTCAGGCGCTGCCGGTGGCAGGTAAAGCGTTTGCCGGACAGCCATTTAACGGTGAATGGCCTGCGGGCACCTGTGTGCGCATCATGACCGGTGCGCCGGTGCCGGCAGGCTGCGACGCCGTGGTGATGCAGGAAGAGACCGAGCAGACGGATGACGGCATCCGGTTTACCGCCAGCGTCAAAGCGGGCCAGAACATTCGCCGCACCGGCGAGGATATTGCCCTCGGCGCGACGGTTTTTGCCGCCGGACAGAAGCTGACGGCGGGTGAACTGCCGGTGCTGGCCTCCCTCGGCATCGCGGAAATCGAGGTTATCCGTAAAGTGCGCGTCGCCGTATTCTCGACGGGCGACGAACTGCAGCTTCCGGGCCAGCCGCTGCAGGACGGACAGATTTACGACACCAACCGTCTGGCGGTACACCTGATGCTGGAGCAGCTGGGCTGCGAGGTGATTAACCTCGGCATTATTCCTGACGATCCGGAAAAACTGCGCGCTGCGTTTATTGAGGCGGACAACACCGCCGACGTGGTCATCAGCTCCGGCGGCGTCTCCGTGGGCGAGGCGGATTACACCAAAACCATCCTTGAAGAGTTGGGTGAAATCGCCTTCTGGAAGCTGGCGATCAAACCGGGCAAACCGTTCGCCTTTGGTAAACTGCAGCACAGCTGGTTCTGTGGCCTGCCGGGTAACCCGGTCTCGGCGGCACTCACCTTCTACCAGCTGGTGATCCCGCTGCTGGCGAAGCTCTCCGGTAACCGGGCCCGCCCGCTGCCGGAACGCCTGCGCGTGCGTGCCGCGACGCGCCTGAAAAAATCACCGGGCCGTCTCGATTTCCAGCGTGGGATCCTGACACGCAACGCGGACGGTGAGCTCGAAGTGAGCACCACCGGACATCAGGGCTCGCACATTTTCAGCTCCTTCAGCCAGGGCAACTGCTTTATCGTCCTCGAGCGCGAGCGCGGCAACGTGGAAGCGGGCGAATGGGTTGAGGTGGAGCGCTTTAACCAGTTGTTCGGGGGCTGACATGACGGTGGAGCTGAGCGACCAGGAGATGATGCGCTACAACCGCCAGATTGTGCTGCGCGGGTTTGATTTCGAGGGTCAGGAAGCGCTCAAGGCGGCCAGCGTGCTGGTCGTCGGACTTGGCGGTCTGGGCTGCGCCGCCGCCCAGTACCTCGCCGCGGCGGGTGTGGGCAGGATGACACTGCTGGACTTTGATACCGTGTCGGTGTCTAACCTGCAGCGCCAGACGCTGCACAGCGACGCAACGGTTGGCCAGCCGAAAGTAGATTCTGCCCGCGCGGCGCTGGCCCGCATTAACCCCAACGTTCAGTTCACTCTGCTTGACGCGATGCTGGATGATGACGCGCTCTCCGCGCAAATTGCCCGGCACGATCTGGTGCTCGACTGCACCGATAACGTCGCCGTCCGTAATCAGCTAAACGCGGGCTGTTTTGCCCACAAAACCCCGCTGGTCTCCGGCGCGGCGATCCGCATGGAGGGGCAAATCAGCGTATTCACTTACGCGGACGGTGAACCCTGCTACCGCTGCCTGAGCCGCCTGTTTGGCGAGAACGCGCTCACCTGTGTCGAAGCCGGCGTGATGGCGCCGCTGGTCGGTGTGATTGGGTCATTGCAGGCGATGGAAGCGATCAAAGTGCTGGCGCATTACGGTACGCCGGCGGCGGGGAAAATCGTGATGTACGACGCAATGACCTGCCAGTTCCGCGAGATGAAGCTGATGCGTAATCCGGGATGTGAGGTGTGCGGAGGTTAAAGCAAACGGCAACCTTCAGGTTGCCGTTTTAGTGTTTGCTCCCTCTCCCCGTGGGAGAGGGTTGGGGTGAGGGCATCAGGCCGCACACGTCAGATCGACGTCCGTCCAAACGCCCCCTGCCAGTCCTGCTCAAACTTCACAATCGCCGCGTCCACGGCCGGAGAGGTAATAAACTGCTGCGCCACCTCCAGCGGCAGCGTGATGGACTCGCAGCCTGCCAGCAGGCAATCCAGCGCCTGACGCGGGGTTTTAAAGCTCGCGGCCAGCACCTTTGACTGCGGGGCATGCAGGGTCAGCAGTTG
The DNA here is from genome assembly GCF_020216105.1 of Enterobacter sp. K16B. Taxonomy (NCBI): domain Bacteria; kingdom Pseudomonadati; phylum Pseudomonadota; class Gammaproteobacteria; order Enterobacterales; family Enterobacteriaceae; genus Enterobacter; species Enterobacter sp. K16B. The sequence goes on along the minus strand of NZ_JAIWJZ010000175.1, from coordinate 12,556 downwards.
CTGTAATTCCACCACCGTCTGGATCCCGTCCCCGCCCTGCGCGTCCACGCGGTTAACGTAAGGCGCGACATACTCAGCCCCCGCCAGCGCGGATAACATCCCTTGTGCAGCGCCGTATACCGCCGTGCCCAGCGTCGGGATCCCTTCTGCTTTCAGCATTTTGATGGCTGCCAGCCCTTCTGCGGTTACCGGCACTTTTACCACCAGGTCGTTAATGATGGCGCGCAGCTTACGCGCGTCTTCCACCATCCCTTCCGCGGTGGTCGCCATCACCTGGGCAAACAGACGGCCTTTGCCGCCCAGGGCGTCGTGCAGGGCTGGCAACAGCTCCTCCAGCGGCGTTTTCCCGGCCGCAACGATGCTTGGGTTAGTGGTCACGCCTGCCAGCGGGAAGATACGCGCCAGCTTTTTCACCGCCGCAACGTCAGATGTGTCGAGATAAAGTTCCATGATGTCACCCTCAAAATTAGCCTGCACTTACCCTATCACGACAAAACCTGCTCAGGAGTTGACCTGCATCAAGATAACTTTCATTCGAAAGTAATTTAATCTTCATATGCAAGATGAGAGGCAAAAACATGATCTTCAATATTCAGCGTTACTCTACCCACGATGGCCCCGGTATTCGTACCGTGGTGTTCCTGAAAGGCTGCTCGCTGGGCTGTCGCTGGTGCCAGAACCCGGAAAGCCGCTCCCGCAGCCGGGACGTGCTATTTGATGCACGCCTGTGTCTGGACGGCTGCGACCTGTGCCAGCAGGCGGCGCCGGGCTGCATCGAACGTGCGCTGAACGGGCTGGTCATTCATCGCGAGAAGCTTAACGACGAGACGCTGAACGCCCTCACCGACTGCTGCCCGACGCAGGCGCTGACCGTCTGCGGTGAAGAGCAGCAGGTCGGGGAGATCATGGCGACCGTCCTGCGCGACAAACCCTTCTACGACCGCAGCGGCGGCGGAATTACGCTTTCCGGCGGCGAGCCGTTTATGAACCCCGAGCTGGCACTTGCGCTGTTTAAAGCCAGCCACGACCAGGGCATCCACACCGCCGTCGAAACCTGCCTGCATGTGCCTTGGCACTATATCGAGCCCTCTTTACCGTACGTCGATCTGTTCCTCGCCGACCTGAAGCACGTCGATGGCGAGGTATTCAAACAGTGGACGGACGGCTCAGCGAAACGGATCCTGGATAACCTGAAACGTCTGGCGGCAGCCGGGAAAAAGATGACCATTCGCGTGCCGCTGATCCCGGGCTTTAACGCCGATGAAGCGTCTGTTACCGCCATCACCAATTTCGCCGCCGACGAGCTCGGCGTCAACGATATTCATTTTCTGCCGTACCACACGCTGGGCATGAACAAATACACCCTGCTCGGCCAACCCTACTCTGCCCCTGACAAACCGCTGGATAACCCTGCCCTGCTGGACTTCACGCAGCAGTACGCCTGCCAGAAAGGGTTAACCGCGACCTTACGAGGATAAACTTATGACCACCCTGAATCTCAACACCCTCAGCGAGCGCATTAAGGCGCACAAAACGGCCCTCGTACATATCGTCAAGCCGCCGGTCTGTACCGAACGCGCGCAGCACTACACCGAAATGTATCAGCAGCATATGGACAAACCGATCCCGGTGCGTCGCGCCCTGGCGCTGGCGCATCACCTGGCCCGGCGTACCATCTGGATCAAACACGACGAGCTCATCATCGGTAACCAGGCAAGCGAAGTGCGCGCCGCGCCGATTTTCCCGGAATACACCGTCTCCTGGATTGAGAAAGAGATTGACGACCTGGCTGATCGCCCGGGCGCGGGCTTTGCGGTGAGCGAAGAGAACAAGCGCGTTCTGCATGCGATCTGCCCGTGGTGGCGCGGCCAGACGGTGCAGGATCGCTGCTACGGCATGTTCACCGACGAGCAGAAAGGCCTGCTGGAAACCGGCATCATTAAAGCCGAAGGCAATATGACCTCCGGCGATGCGCACCTGGCCGTTAACTTCCCGCTGCTGCTGGAAAAAGGTCTCGACGGCCTGCGCGCCAAAGTGGCCGAGCGCCGCTCGCGCATTAACCTGACGGTGCTGGAAGACCTGCACGGCGACCAGTTCCTGAAAGCAATTGATATCGTGCTGGAGGCGGTGAGCCAGCACATCAAACGCTTTGCCGACCTGGCGCGTGACATGGCCGCCAGCGAAACCCGCGAAAGCCGCCGCAACGAACTGCTGGCGATGGCGGAAAACTGCGACGTGATTGCTCACGAACCGCCAAAAACCTTCTGGCAGGCGCTGCAGCTGTGCTACTTCATTCAGCTGATCCTGCAGATTGAGTCCAACGGTCACTCCGTGTCGTTTGCCCGGATGGACCAGTATCTCTATCCGTTCTACCGCCGCGATGTGGAGCTGAACCAGAGCCTCGACCGCGAGCACGCCATTGAGCTGCTGCACAGCTGCTGGCTGAAGCTGCTGGAAGTGAACAAAATCCGTTCCGGCTCGCATTCGAAAGCCTCTGCCGGTAGCCCGCTGTACCAGAACGTCACCATCGGCGGCCAGACGCTGGTCAACGGTGAGCCGATGGACGCGGTCAACCCGCTCTCTTACGCGATTCTGGAGTCCTGCGGCCGTCTGCGCTCCACCCAGCCGAACCTGAGCGTGCGCTACCACGCGGGCATGAGCAACGACTTCCTCGACGCCTGCGTGCAGGTGATCCGCTGCGGCTTCGGGATGCCGGCATTCAATAACGATGAAATCGTGATCCCGGAATTCATCAAGCTCGGCGTTGAGCGCGATGATGCTTACGACTACGCGGCGATTGGCTGCATCGAAACCGCCGTCGGCGGCAAATGGGGCTATCGCTGCACCGGCATGAGCTTTATCAACTTCGCCCGCGTGATGCTGGCGGCGCTGGAAGGCGGCCGGGACGCCACCAGCGGGAAAGTATTCCTGCCGCAGGAGAAAGCGCTCTCTGCCGGTAACTTCGATAACTTCGAAGAGGTGATGGCGGCGTGGGACACCCAGATCCGCTACTACACTCGCAAATCCATCGAGATTGAATATGTGGTGGACACCATGCTGGAAGAGAATGTCCACGATATTCTCTGCTCCGCGCTGGTGGACGACTGTATCGAACGGGCGAAGAGCATCAAGCAGGGTGGCGCGAAGTATGACTGGGTCTCCGGCCTGCAGGTGGGTATCGCCAACCTCGGCAACAGCCTGGCGGCGGTGAAGAAACTGGTATTCGAGCAGGGCGTCATTGGTCAGCAGCAGTTGGCGGCCGCGCTGGCGGATGACTTCGACGGGCTGACCCACGAGCAGCTGCGTCAGCGTCTGATCAACGGTGCGCCGAAATACGGTAACGACGACGACAGCGTGGATATGCTGCTGACGCGTGCCTACCAGACCTACATTGAAGAGCTGAAGCAGTACCACAACCCGCGTTACGGTCGCGGCCCGATTGGCGGAAACTACTACGCAGGCACCTCTTCCATTTCCGCGAACGTGCCGTTTGGCGCGGCGACGATGGCCACCCCGGACGGACGAAAAGCCCATACCCCGCTGGCGGAAGGCGCCAGCCCGGCATCCGGTACCGATCACCTTGGTCCAACGGCGGTCATTGGCTCCGTGGGCAAATTGCCGACCGAAGCGATTCTCGGCGGCGTACTGCTAAACCAGAAGCTGAACCCGTCAACGCTGGAAAACGACAGCGACCGCCAGAAGCTGATGGTGCTGCTGCGCACCTTCTTCGAGGTGCATAAGGGCTGGCATATTCAGTACAACATTGTTTCCCGCGAAACGCTGCTGGAAGCGAAAAAACACCCTGACCAGTATCGTGACCTGGTGGTGCGCGTGGCGGGCTACTCGGCGTTCTTCACCGCCCTGTCGCCGGATGCGCAGGACGATATTATTGCGCGTACGGAGCATACGCTCTAAAAAAACGCCCGGTGGCGCTGCGCTTACCGGGCCTACTCCTCTCTCCGTAGGCCGGGTAAGGCGAAGCCGCCACCCGGCTTTCTACTTTCATTCGAAATTAAATTTGTGCTCCCCGTCACCTTGTTATTAGAATGTTTCAAAACGCAGTGACCCAGGAGCGCAATGTATGACCGTTAAAGTTATCGTCACCGATATGGACGGAACTTTCCTTGATGATGCCAAGCAGTACGATCGGGACCGCTTTCAGGCACAGTTTGAGCAGCTTAAAGCCCGCAATATTGAATTCGTTGTCGCCAGCGGCAACCAGTATTACCAGCTCATCTCCTTCTTCCCGGAGCTGAAAGATCAGATCTCCTTCGTGGCGGAAAACGGCGCGCTGGTGTTCGATCACGGCGAGCAAATTTTCCACGGCGAGCTGACGCGCCATGAGTCGCAGATCGTCACTGGCGAGTTGCTGAAAGACAAAGGGCTGAACTTTGTGGCCTGCGGTCTCGAAAGTGCGTACGTCAGCGATAAAGCGCCGGAGGCGTTCGTGGCGCTGATGTCAAAGCACTATCACCGCTTAAAGCGCGTCAGCGATTACCATGACATTGACGACGTGCTGTTCAAGTTCTCCCTGAACCTGCCGGACAGCGATATCCCGAATCTTATCGACAAACTGCACGTATCGCTGGACGGCATCATGAAACCGGTCACCAGCGGCTTTGGTTTTGTGGATTTGATTATCCCTGGCCTGCACAAAGCCAACGGCATCAGCCGACTGCTGAAGCGCTGGGCTATCTCCCCGCAAGAATGTGTGGGTATCGGCGACAGCGGCAACGACGCGGAAATGCTGAAGCTGGTGAAATACTCGTTTGCAATGGGCAACGCGGCCGACAGTATCAAAGACATCTGCCGCTACAGTACCGACGACAATAACCACCAGGGCGCGCTGAACGTAATTCAGGCCGTGCTCGATGCCCACTCCCCGTTCGACGCCTAATCCTTCCCCGCCGGAGCCTCGCTCCGGCACTCTCCTTCTTTACCATCCTGTGGCACGCGTCAAGTTTTTAAACTTGCATTAACTTATTTTTAACTTAAAGTATCACTTGTAGATATTTTTACTTTCGAATGAAAGATGCGAGGCAGTTATGACCTTTACCAGTGAAACCTTACCGGCGGATCACAAAGCGGCAATCCGTCAGTTGAAACGTGAGTTACGCACGCAGATTGGCGACGTGCAGGCGGTGTTCGACAAGCTCAGTGATAAAATCGCCACCCGCGTGGCGGAAATCAACGCCCTGAAAAACAAAGGTGAATCGGTCTGGCCGGTGATCCCGTTTGCGGATGTGAAAAATGGCACCATCACGCCCGCGCAGCGCGACGCCATCAAACGCCGGGGCTGCGCGGTGATTAAAGGTCACTTCCCGCGCGAGCAGGCCCTGGCGTGGGATCAGTCGATGCTCGACTACCTCGATCTCAACCAGTTTGACGAGGTGTATAAAGGCCCGGGCGATAACTTCTTCAGCACCCTAACGGCCTCCCGCCCGGAGATATACCCGATCTACTGGTCGCAGGCGCAAATGCAGGCGCGCCAGAGTGAAGAGATGGCGCAGGTGCAGTCGTTCCTGAACCGTTTATGGACATTCGAGAGCAACGGCAAGCAGTGGTTCGACCCGGATGTGAGCGTGATTTATCCGGATCGTATTCGCCGCCGTCCGCCGGGAACCACCTCGAAAGGTCTGGGGGCGCATACCGACTCCGGCGCGCTGGAGCGCTGGCTGCTGCCGGCCTATCAGCAGGTCTTTGCCCGCGTGTTTGACGGCAATGTCGATAAATACGACCCTTGGAACGCCGCGCACCGCACCGAAGTGGAGGAGTACACCGTGGATAACACCACCAAATGCTCCGTGTTCCGCACCTTCCAGGGCTGGACGGCGCTGTCGGACATGATCCCAGGCCAGGGGCTGCTGCATGTGGTGCCCATCCCGGAAGCCATGGCGTACATTCTGCTGCGCCCGCTGCTGGACGACGTACCGGAGGACGAGCTCTGCGGCGTCGCACCGGGGCGCGTGCTGCCGGTCTCTGAGAAGTGGCACCCGCTGCTTATCGAGGCGTTAAGCAGCATTCCGGCACTGGAGGCGGGTGATTCCGTGTGGTGGCACTGCGATGTCATCCACTCGGTTGCACCGGTTGAGAACCAGCAGGGCTGGGGCAACGTGATGTACATCCCTGCCGCGCCGATGTGCGAGAAGAACCTCGCCTATGCGAAAAAGGTCCGGGAAGCGCTGGAAACCGGCGCGTCGCCGGGTGACTTCCCGCGTGAAGACTATGAAAAGACCTGGCAGGACCGTTTTACCGTGGCCGACCTGAATATCCACGGCAAGCGCGCGCTGGGCATGGTTTAACTGTCGTACAGCCCTTCCCGCTCCACGGCGGTGCGTCGTTTCCCCTGACGTATCCGCCGGACTGATTCCCGTACGGTCAGGGTGCCGTTAAGCAGCAAGGTTCCCACCGGCGCGTCCGGGCGCATCAGCCGCTGCTGGAGCATATGCACCGCTTCCGTTCCCAGCTCGTCGCGCGGAACATGCACCGCCGTTAACGGCACATCCTGAATCGCTGCCAGATTAAAGCCGTCAATGCTCATCACCGAGATGTCCTGCGGCACGCGCAATCCTTGTTTTTGCAACGCACTGATGGTGCCCGCCGCCATAAAGTCGCCACCGACCAGAAACGCCGTCGGCAAATCGTTGCCCTGCATCTGGCTCAGCCAGTCACTGACCATCTGTTCCGTTTCGCGCGCGCTGAAACTCGGTACCACCAGCAGATCGCGTTTGTCGTTGAACGTCAGGTTGTGGGATTGCCACGCATCGCGGATGCCGGAGAGGCGCAGTTCCATGGTGTAGCGACGCAGGCAGAGCACGTTCATCACTTCGCGGTGCCCCATCTCAAACAGATACTCCGCCGCCCGCTCGCCAATCGCCCGATGATCCGGCGCCACGGCCGGCAGGCGCATATGGCGATCGCGACAGTTAATCAGCATGCAGGGTTTACCGACATCCACCGCCAGATCGTGGATATGCGGATCGTCAATCCCGAGAAGAATGGCGGCCTGGGTGTCCGGCTCGTTCATGCGCGCCAGAAAAAGCTGGGCGTCGCTGTCGTTCTCCTCCAGCGCACAGTAGCGCAGGCGCACATCGTGGGAAGCCAGGCCTTTGCTCACACTCTGGATCACACGGTAGTAAAAGATGTCAGACCGCTCGTCAAACGCCCGCTGCGGGGCGAACACCACCAGGCTGTTCAGCAGCAAACGCCCCGCCGCCATCCCGTCCAGCACCCCCAGTTCGCGGGCGCATTCCAGCACCTTCGCCCGCGCTTTTTCGCTGGTATTGGCCTTTCCCGCCAGCACCCGCGAAACGGTGCTGATCGAGAGCTGGGTCCGGGCGGCAATTTCGGTGATTTTTAGCCTTTTGTCCATTTTGTGATCTGGCTCCATTTGCGAAATGACAAAATTTTCATAGCCTGTTTATCAGGTCATTACTGATACGCACACCATCATGCCAAATGATTAAGCTCAGTTATGAGAATTTTTGCACAAAATCCACTACTGCCCACTCATTTTCTCCCTTAAGGTGAACCTGTCACACAACTTCCATACTAGTTGTATAGCAACTTAAGCATTCTAAACGGATAGAAATCAAAGGCATAAAAAACTGTGTGACACCTGAACCTCCGTCCCCTTAGCGTCCGTCTTGTGGAGAGTAAAATGAGTCAGGACATCAATAACACCGTTGCGGCAAGCAAAACCCGTCGCGTCATTAAAAACCTGCGCTGGTACGTACTGGTGCTGTTCTTACTGGGCGTCACCGTTAACTACATCACCCGAAATTCGTTAGGTATTCTCGCGCCGGAGCTGAAAGAAAGCCTCGGGATCACCACCGAGCAGTACTCCTGGATCGTCGGGGCCTTCCAGATCGCCTACACCATTTTCCAGCCCCTGTGCGGCTGGCTGATTGACGTCATCGGCCTGAAGATTGGTTTTATGGTCTGCGCCGGTATTTGGGCGCTGATGTGTATTTTCCACGCGGGGGCCGGAAGCTGGCTGCATCTCGCTATTCTGCGCTTCTTTATGGGGGCCTCTGAAGCGGCCGCCACGCCGGCAAACGCCAAAACGATTGGCGAATGGTTCCCGAAATCAGAGCGTCCTGTCGCCGCCGGTTGGGCGGGTGTAGGCTTCTCCATCGGCGCGATGCTGGCCCCGCCTATCATCTACTTCGCGCACGCCTCGTTCGGCTGGCAGGGAGCGTTTATGTTCACCGGCGTGCTGGCGCTGCTGTGGGTGATCCTGTGGTGGGCGTTCTACCACAACCCGGAGCAGCACCCGAACCTGAGCAAAGACGAGCTGGCGTTTATCAAGCAGGATAACGAACCGCCTGCGGTGAAGCTGCCGTTCCTGACCGCGCTGAAAACCGTCTCGAAGAACAAACGTTTTTACGGTATCGCCATCCCGGCCTTTATGGCAGAGCCGGCCTGGGCGGTGCTGAGCTTCTGGGTGCCGCTGTATCTCGCCAAAGAGCACGGCATGGACCTGAAACAGATTGCGATGTTTGCCTGGCTGCCGTTCCTCGCCGCTGACCTTGGCAGCGTGGCGAGCGGCTACCTGACGCGTCTGTACACCCGCCTGTTCGGCTGCTCCCGCGTGAACTCGGTGGTGGCAAGCTCCGTGACCGGCGCGTTCCTGATGATCTCTCTGGCCATCGTGGCCATTACCCGCGACCCGTATATCACCATCGTGCTGATCTCCATCGGCGGCTTCGGGCACCAGATCATCTCCTGCATGCTGAGCGCCCTGGTCGTGGAGTCGTTTGATAAAGGTCAGATGGCGACCGTCAACGGCATGCGCGGCTCGGCGGCGTGGATCGCCAGCTTCCTGTTCTCGCTGTTAATCGGGGTGACCGCCGACAAAATCGGCTTTAACCCGCTCTTTATTGCCATGGGCTTCTTTGACCTGATTGGCGCTCTCTTCCTGGTAGCATTTATTGCTGAACGTCGCGCCAAGCGCGCCTGATAGTGGATGTATTGCATATGAAAACCCTGAAAAACTGGACCGTTGATAAGCAGTCGGCAAACCATCTGGAACTGCTGGTAGATAACCAGCACCGCCTGTGCCTGTATGTGCTGGAAGAGAACCTGTTCCGCGTGCTGATTAAGCGTAAAGGCGAACTGGCGCTGGACCGTACCTGGAGCATCGCCCCGGAGAAAGACGTACCGTGGGAAGGCCGCCGTCGCGACGATCTCAGCGGCTTCACCTGCCCGGCCTGGACGCTGACGCAGCAGGACGACACGTTAACCGTGGCGACCGAACGGCTGCGCGTGACCGTCCACCAGCCGCTGTGGCTGGAGTGGCACTACCGCAATGACGAGGGTGAGTGGCAGCCGCTGGTCAACGACCGTCCGACCAGTGCCTACCTGCTGAATGCCCACGGCGACGGGGTGGCGCACTACCTGAGCCGCCGCAAGGACGAGCGTTTTTACGGCCTGGGTGAGAAAGCGGGCGATCTGCAGCGTAACGGTAAACGCTATGAGATGCGTAACCTCGATGCGATGGGCTATAACGCCGCCAGCACCGACCCGTTGTATAAGCATATTCCGTTCACCCTCACCCGCCGCGACGACGTGAGCTACGGCCTGTTCTATGACAACCTGAGCAGCTGCTGGCTGGACCTGGGTAACGAGATCGACAACTACCACACCGCCTATCGCCGCTGGCAGGCGGAAGCGGGCGATATTGATTACTACCTCTTTACCGGCAAACGGGTGCTGGACGTCACCAAAGCCTTCGTGCGCCTGACCGGGAAAACGTTATTCGGTCCGAAATGGAGCCTGGGCTACAGCGGCTCAACCATGCACTACACCGACGCGCCGGACGCGCAGAATCAGCTGATGAACTTTATTCGCCTGTGCGAAGAGCACGCCATCCCGTGCGACTCGTTCCAGCTCTCCTCGGGCTATACCTCGATCAACGGCAAGCGCTACGTCTTTAACTGGAACCATGACAAAGTGCCGCAGCCGAAGGTGATGACCCAGGCGTTCCACGACGCAGGGCTGAAACTTGCGGCAAACATCAAGCCGTGCCTGCTGCAGGACCATCCGCGCTATAGCGAAGTGGCGGAGAGCGGCCTGTTCATCCGCGATTCAGAAACCGATGCACCCGAACGCTCCAGCTTCTGGGATGACGAAGGATCGCATCTTGACTTTACCAATCCGCAGACGGTGCAGTGGTGGCAGAACGGCGTTACCACGCAGCTGCTGGAGATGGGCATTGATTCCACCTGGAACGACAACAATGAATATGAAGTGTGGGATGGAGAAGCCCGCTGCCACGGCTTTGGCAAGGAGATCGCCATCAAGCATATTCGCCCGGTGATGCCGCTGCTGATGATGCGCGCCTCGCTGGAAGCGCAGCAGCGCTTTGCCCCGGAAAAGCGTCCGTATCTGATCTCCCGCTCCGGCTGCGCCGGGATGCAGCGCTACGTTCAGACCTGGAGCGGGGATAACCGCACCAGCTGGGAGACCCTGCGCTATAACATCCGCATGGGGCTGGGGATGAGTCTGTCCGGGTTGTTTAATGTCGGCCACGACGTGGGCGGTTTCTCCGGCGACAAACCGGACGCCGAGCTGTTTGTCCGCTGGGTGCAGAACGGGGTGATGCACCCGCGCTTCACCATTCACTCGTGGAACGATGACCACACGGTGAACGAGCCGTGGATGTACCCGGGTGTGACCCCTGCCATTCGCGCAGCCATTGAACTGCGCTATCGCCTGCTGCCGTATCTCTACACCCTGCTCTGGCAGGCACATGCCGACGATGAACCGATGCTGCGCCCAACCTTCCTCGACCACGAGCACGACGCGCAGACTTTCGAAGAGTGTGATGACTTCCTGCTGGGCCGCGACGTGCTGGTCGCAAGCGTCGTCGAAGCCGGTCAGCGTGCGCGCCGTCTCTGGCTGCCGGATAACGAAACCGGCTGGTACGATTTTTATACCCATGAGTGGTATGCGGGCGGGCAGTGGATCGTCCTCGACGCGCCGCTGGAAAAACTGCCGCTGCTGGTGCGCGCCGGTGCCGGTCTGCCGCTCAGCGAACGTATTACGCATGTGTCTGCTGAAAAGGACGACGCCCGCGAGCTGAAGCTGTTCCCGGTGAAAGGTGTCGGCGCCAGCGCTGGCCTGCTGTTTGAAGACGACGGTGAAAGCTGGGGCTACCAGAACGGCAATGCGCTGTGGGTGGAATGGGAAATGGTGTGCGACGGGGCAACCATCGACCTGAAGGTCAACGCGCGCGGGGATTACCGTCCGGCGTGGAAAGTCCTGAAGGTGTCGTTACCGGCGGGGGAAAAACGCAAACTGCGGGTGAATGGGGTTGAAGGGAGCGAGTGGGTGCTCTGAACATTGCCGGGTGGCGGCTTCGCCTGACCCGGCCTACAAACTAACCCGTAGGCCCGGTAAGCGTAGCGCCACCGGGCAAGGTTTTTAGCTTTCGATACCTTTGCTGCGCAGGTAATCTTCGTAGTTACCGGTGAAGTCCACCACGCGCTCTGGCGTAATTTCGATCACGCGGGTCGCCAGCGAGCTGACGAACTCGCGGTCGTGAGAGACGAAGATCAGGGTGCCCTGATACATCTCCAGCGCCATGTTCAGCGACTCGATCGATTCCATATCCAGGTGGTTGGTCGGTTCGTCCATCACCAGAATGTTGGGTTTTTCCATCATCAGCTTGCCGAACAGCATGCGGCCCTTCTCGCCACCGGAGAGCACTTTAGCCGGCTTCTTGATATCATCCTGGCTGAACAGCAGAGGCCCGAGAATGCTGCGCACCGCCTGCTCGTCGTCGCCTTCCTGCTTCCACTGGCTCATCCAGTCGAAGACGGTCAGATCGTTTTCGAACTCATACTCATGATCCTGCGCGTAGTAACCGATTTGCGCGTTTTCAGACCATTTCACGGTGCCGTTGTCCGGCTGCAGTTCGCCCACCAGGGTTTTCAGCATGGTGGATTTACCCACGCCGTTCGCCCCCAGAATGGCAATCTTCTCGCCCACTTCCAGCAGCAGGTTGAAGTTTTTGAACAGCGGACCTTCATCGAAGCCTTTGGTAAGGGCTTCCACTTCCAGCGCGTTACGGAACAGTTTCTTGTCCTGCTCGAAGCGGATGAACGGGTTCTGACGGCTGGAGGCTTTAACCTCTTCCAGCTTGATTTTGTCAATCTGACGCGCGCGCGAGGTGGCCTGACGCGATTTAGAAGCGTTGGCACTGAAGCGGCTAACGAAGGACTGCAGGTCTGCAATCTGCGCTTTTTTCTTGGCGTTGTCCGCCAGCAGGCGTTCACGCGCCTGGGTGGCCGCTGTCATGTATTCGTCGTAGTTGCCCGGATACACGCGCAGCTCGCCGTAGTCCAGATCCGCCATGTGCGTACAGACCATGTTCAGGAAGTGACGGTCGTGCGAGATGATGATCATGGTGCTGTCACGATCGTTCAGCGTCTGCTCCAGCCAGCGAATGGTGTCGATGTCCAGGTTGTTCGTTGGTTCGTCGAGCAGCAGAATGTCCGGGTTTGAGAACCGCGCCTGCGCCAGCAGCACGCGCAGCTTCCAGCCTGGCGCA
>NZ_JAIWJZ010000174.1:0-5814 GCF_020216105.1 Enterobacter sp. K16B | reverse complement strand
CAGCACGCGCCCGGCGGCGTCGTGACGGTAAGCGATCTCATCGCTTTCAATACCTAGGGCAATGCCTTCGGCGGTTGGCGTGCAGCGGATGCGGGTAATCTGGCCGCTCAGGTCGCGTGCGTAGCGGTTTGCATAAGACAATCATGCTACCGCCACACCCTGATAAATTAAGCTATCTGCACGATACTTATGTTACTTTTTAAAAAGTAGGTTAAATAGAAAAAACTTACTCAAAGTATCCTGCTTTTTAAGGTCGAGTTTGTCGGCATCACCTATTCCAACCTTAACCAAAATCTCTGCCGGACATACACGCAAGCCCAACTTGCCCCCTCATGAGCAACTGACTCGCAGAGAAGGGATATGAGACCGGGCGCAGCGTCACCATGAATATTTCGAACAGCTATATTTTTCTGATGGCGGATAATTATGTTGTGCAGGAGCTATCCAAGTAACATTATCTGGCTAGACATATGGACAATGGGATTAAGTGTACGCCTATGTAGCACTTCCCCAAAATGAGAATAATAAAAAAGCCGGAAAGATAAGAAGATCTTTTCAGTCCTTTTTATTAATAAGTTAGCTAATTTATAAAAAACAACCTTACCATTCTTTCAGATTATCAACTGAATCAACCTCTTGAAAATCAATTCCATTTTTTTTACAATATTCAACAGCTCTATCCCATAAATTACCATCAAAAACAATTACACTCCCCCCAGCGACAGGAGTCAAAAACCAGTAAAAAAGAAATTGATAACCTTTTTTTATTAAAGAATTTATTACACTTACATCAACACCACCATAATCATCATAAAGATTAAGTAGTTCAGGTTTCTCAGGAAAAACCTCTTCAGGCAATCCTTTATTAGTTCTTAACTTATTTTTCAGAAGCATCTTGCGATACTCCGCCAGTTGCTTGTTCACTTTTTCATTATTGTTGCCATAAAAATAAAGCCCATTTCTACTTAGGGCTGAGCAAGCATCAAGACTTTGCCCCTCTTTATTAAAAGAAATAAGATTAGTAAATAAAGAGGACAATAGCCCCTCCGATTTTTCAGTTAAAAAACCATAAGGACCATATCCATTATTATCTATATTGTATTGATAGCAAATACAATAAGCCTCCGATGGTAAATCAGTTTTGAAATGAACTGATTGCACTATCCATTCGGGAACAGGAAATTTAATTAATTTCTCAGGCATATAATTTACCATGTAAAAATCACTTCATTACCTTTAGGGTCAATCGCATGCACATGACCATTAGAATGATGCTCAGGAATACCACTTTGACCAGCATCCGGGTGGCCGTCGGGATGCTCAAACCAATGATTTTTCCCATTAGGATTACGCCTACCTAGTGATTGCTTACCATTGGCTTGCATTTTCCCCCAATTTGCACCACGACTGGTTACATTTAAATCATCCAGACTAATATTTTCACCACCTCGCGAAATTCGAGGTACTTGCGCATGTTGTTGAGGGAGGATTTATTACCCTCCCATTCTTTATTATTTTAAAATTGTATAAGCTGTTATTGAAGAAATATCAATGAATTTTGCTTTTATTGAGAGAGAGAATATATCATCTTGAGCTAAAATGATGATAAACCCATCTTCTTTAGATATGTTAATATCTAAAGAAAAGTGTGTTTTATTCCAACCAAATAAGCTAACTTCCGCTATATCAATAGCAGTCAATTGCAATTGTACGACATTACACTTCTGCATTATCCATTTTTTTGGTGGTTGCGAAGGATAACTTTTAATATCGAATCTTAGTGTGATTTTTGGCCCATCCCTATGGAAAATAACATCATGAAGTTCAACATTACGTAATGAAGGTTCTTCATCGGTGAAGATAGAAGAAATGCTTCTTTTATCAATTAATAAATCAACCCATGAGTTCATTTTCCCTCCTTGAAATGGATTATGTTCTAGCGTTCCAGATATAGTACCATTTTGGGTATCACTGATCGGTCTAACATTTAAATGTGGCCCTTGGTTACCAAGTGTTCCTGGAGGTCCATAGATATGCCCTAGTGAATAGTTCTGGATTACAATGGATTCACCATCTGGATGAGAGAAAGTATATTCTCGTGTCTTTATAGGTAAATGATCGCCTCCTAAAATAGATTTCCCGTTTCGATCTGTTAAAGGTACTAGCTCAACTTTTGATGGTTGCTGGCTCACTGGTATTCCGGCATCTCTTTTCGCTGTCGTAAAGGCTGCATTTTTCGATTTAAATTTAGTAGTACAGCTAGCAAGACCCAGCGGATCAATCCACCCCAACGGATTCGGCGCATACTGATAAAGATCCCACCCAGCATTCAACCCAATCGGATCCTGCACGATAAACAGTCTATCCGAGGGCCGTAGCAGTTATATTAAGCTTAATAGGAAAAACAAGCCGGAAATTAAAAAGTACTTCCCGGCGTTTTAGTTAGAATGGAAAAATACAGTTATTAAATGTATGCAAGCAATCGTTTCTTGAGATACTCAATAAAATCATCAGCATAAGGTTGAACATTCTCCCCTAATGATACATATATTTTTTCCATTTCATTTGCATCAAAGAAGAACTCTTCACCAAAATCCGTATTCGATACAACAACTCTTCCATTTTTTAAATTATCATTTGCTATAGTATTTTGATATACTATATCTCCACCTACTGCCTCATCAAAAGGCAGGCAGTAAATACTATATATTTCCTCACCACAGATATCTCCGCCACCATAATTGTTTAAAAACCACTTATAGCTAGCAGGAAAAGTCACTGATAAGGCTTTTTCGGCCGCATCGATCCAGTCACTTCCTGGAGAATCTTCAGACGTTCCCATGTTAATTAAATCAGAATGTTTATCAAAAAGCTCTACTAATTATTCTCTGTTCATAGGAAATCACTCGCTCTGTTTGTCCAATATTGTTTACGCCATGTATCAAATACAGATCTATCTATACCAGATGGGATTGTGTTTGGATTTATGTGTATTATTCCATGGTTAGTTTTATGGAATGTTTGACTCATCTCCGCAATTGGGCCATCTTGGGTTTGTAACATATGATGTAAATTAACTGTGTTTCCCTCATATCCAACAGGTGCACGTCCTGTAGCCATTCGCTCTACGTTCGTTCCCCTGAAACTTTTCCTTTTTAACGCCAGGTTGTCATCAGTTCAGGATCAAATAAAGAATCCCGCTGATAAATTTTATTTCCGTTAAATTCTATTGGTTCATTTTTCCAAAACTTCCTGTTTTGCCCAGATGAATTACAAGCAGCAAGATCCAGCGAATTCAGCACATTCTGATAAAGATTCCACCCAGCATTCAACCCAAGCGAATCCTGCACGACTAACTGCCCAACCAGTGTGTGGGTCGTAGTAACGGAACAGGTAAGTTCTTCTTAGTTTCCATCTACATTACAAAAGGATACAGTGAGATATTTTTTATAGCTGTTGAAAATGAAACATATTTACAACCACCAGGGTAGGCCTCAACATCTAAATTCTTTACCCGATTCAGCAAGACCGTATAAAGACTCAAGCGTATCGTTTTCTTGCTCATCAGACCACGGAGATGGTAGTAACGCCTTGAAAACAACATTTACATCAAAAAGAACAGAAACGCCAAAATGAAGTAAATAGGCACGATAACTTTCAGGGATTGGACCTATTGATGCTTCTAATTTATTAAAACTCTTTATCAGTTCATCTGTTGGTAATGATATCGGTTTCGCTCCAAAACGTTTTATTTTTTTCAACAATGTCCTTTATTCCTCATATTTGGTGCGTAGCGAATATGTGGCACATTACTCTGAAGCTCTCGAAAATAGAATTATAATATTAGGATTCAAATGAAAGGTTTTATCGCCGGCATCAATTAAATTGTGTTCCTGAGCGAGAAAATCATGAATGTAAAAAATCATTAATTAGGTAAAAACATTCACACTTCGCCTACTTAAACAGCACTTAATAATAAATTAGCCGAATAAAAATACCTTTTCCCGGCTCGTTATTTATTGTGGGAACTTTCCACCTTTATACCAAGACCATAGATAACTGATGGCCCAACTATTATCCTTTCCAACAACAACACATTTAGCAATTAATTCAAAATCATCTGATATGCGTGATGATATTTCAGAATTATTAATTACTCTGAATGATAGTTTAAATGCTTTTTCTCGCAAGGAATTGATATATTCAATATCATCCGCAAAAAAAATTCATTTTCTAATGAATTAAACTCTTTCATCCATGGATCATCGAATTCTGGCTCATCTCTTGAATCCAAGGCGCTGTCTGCATCTAATGTTTCGAGAAAATCAAAAACTGAAGCAGAGGACAAAAAATTTTCAACTTCAGCTAACTTATTATTATTCATTACATTAATCCTTGTTCTTTTAGCCAGACCTCTATTGAATCAATGGCTTTAACTGGCGTCACATTAGTACCTTACGAAAGGTTCCGTTTGGAGACTTGACATCAACTTTGATATCATCTAATTTGGAATACGCTCTCTTGTAGGCATCAAAATAATCTTCTGGCATACTGATTTTAAATTTCCTCTCTAAAATTTTATGTTCATATTTATTTGCAGGCTTACCGCATGAAATAGGCATAAGCTATCCTTAGTATATAACTCCTTGATGTTAGATAATCCACCTCAAATAAAACAAACTACAATTAATTTTTACTTACACAATTTATTATAGTAATAAAGTCGGGAAAAGCATCCCGACTTCTTATTTCAAATGCTTTCGAACTTGATAACAGGTGGGGGGAAATCATCAGGGAATGATTTACATCTAATTTTATTTTTTAATAATCCCTCAAGAAAATCAGTTAATCCACCATCAAAATACTCAACTTCTGGTGATCTTGCTGCAATAATAGCAACAGTCCATAACTCACTATTATCTTTACAATTTACGACCCAGAATAGATAATCCCCATTATCTGTAACTCCTAACGGAATCAACCCATTATCCTTGGGATACAGTTGATAATTATAATAATCTTTATCTGACTCAATCAGATAATTAAGGTCTTCCAAAATAAATTTATACTGTTCAAAAAAATTGACATCTTCATTTGTACTAAATGGGTTAAAAATAACAATAAAGTCCGCAATACGACCTGAACCATACTCATTTATAAACTCAATATAATCAGAGGGGAAAGGTAAACCATCCTCAATCAGTGGCCATTTCATTCCCTTCCCCGAATCCGAAGGGGCGACAGGTGCTGCTAATATTGTAATCAGTTTATTTATTGACATATTTACATTCCTGGAGGATTAAGTATTGTGACATGTTCGAAGAACCCTCCAGTCCCCTCTGCTTTAATTGTAATTCCAGCAGGAATTCTGGAAGGACCATGATAAATAGGAGTTATATTCAAATCAATAGTTTCCCCCTGTTCTAAGGCTTTCCTTATTCGTCCTTCAACAGCACTCATTACAGGTGTGTTGGCTGGGCGCTGCTGGATAGTTACTAGGTTTCGTACATCATCCCCAGAGCCGCCTAATTGACGACCAAGCAAATGTCCTCGAGCTCGATTAGATCCAGCACCGGTAATAAATCCAGGTGGTTGGATATTAGGATTTGCATGCGTTCCAGTATTAATATGTGTCGCATTTAATCGGGCCTGAACGCCTGTTGGACGACCTAAATTATCCAGGTCACCATATTTGATACCGCAATTCTTTAACCCCAGCGGATCGATCCAAGTTAGAGAATTCGGCGCATACTGATAAAGGTTCCACCCGCCATTCAACCCAATCGGATCCTGCACAATAAACCGCCCGACCTG
>NZ_JAIWJZ010000173.1:0-4764 GCF_020216105.1 Enterobacter sp. K16B | reverse complement strand
CCGCCGCCGCCCTGACCGCGACCACCCTGACGACCATTCTGAATCGGCTCCGCTTTAATGGACGGGTCCACTTCATAGCCCGGGGTTTCGATACGCGGGATCTCTTTCTTCAGCAGGCGTTCGATATCGCGCAGCAGTTTGTGCTCATCCACGCACACCAGTGAGAGCGCTTCACCGGTTGCCGCCGCGCGGCCGGTACGGCCAATACGGTGCACGTAGTCTTCCGGCACGTTTGGCAGCTCGTAGTTCACCACGTGCGGCAGCTCTTCAATGTCGAGGCCACGGGCGGCGATGTCGGTCGCCACCAGCACGCGGATATCGCCAGACTTGAAGTCTGCCAGCGCACGGGTACGCGCGCCCTGGCTCTTGTTGCCGTGGATCGCCGCACTGCGAATGCCGTCTTTGTTCAGCTGTTCCGCCAGATGGTTCGCGCCGTGTTTGGTGCGGGTAAAGACCAGCACCTGCTGCCAGTTGCCCTGGCCGATCATCTGCGAGAGCAGTTCCCGCTTACGCTTTTTATCCACAAAGTGAACGTGCTGCGTCACCTGTTCGGAGGCGGTGTTGCGGCGCGCCACTTCCACTTCCAGCGGGTTATGTAGCAGTTTTTCCGCCAGCGCCTTGATCTCGTCGGAGAAGGTCGCGGAGAAGAGCAGGTTCTGACGACGCGGCGGCAGTTTAGCCAGCACGCGGCGAATGTCGTGAATAAAGCCCATGTCGAGCATGCGGTCGGCTTCGTCCAGCACCAGAATTTCAACGTTATCCAGCTTCACCGCGTTCTGGTGTTCCAGGTCCAGCAGACGGCCCGGCGTGGCCACCAGCACGTCCACACCGCCGCGCAGCTTCATCATCTGCGGGTTAATGCTGACACCACCGAAAACGACCAGCGAGCGAATGTTGAGATAGCGGCTATAGTCACGCACGTTCTCACCAATCTGGGCGGCCAGCTCACGGGTTGGGGTGAGGATCAGCGCGCGGACCGGACGACGGCCCTTGGCGTGCGGCTGATTTTTTACCAGCAGCTCTAACAGCGGCAGGGTAAAGCCCGCGGTTTTACCGGTCCCGGTCTGGGCGCTGGCCATCAGGTCGCGGCCCTGCAGGACGGCGGGGATCGCCTGCTGCTGGATTGGGGTTGGCTCAACGTAGCCCTGCTCTGCGATCGCGCGCAAAATTTCCGGGTTCAGGCCAAGGGAATCAAAAGACATAAAAACTCCGAACCGCCCCGACCATCACAGGTGTAGTTTTCAGGGAGATATAACAATTAGGAGGACAAAAACCACAATGTCGCGAAGGGGCGGAGTGTAGCAGCTTTTGTGACGTGGCGCATAAAATATCCCTCAGTTCCCTCGACGAGAAGGGGAATCAGGCATAGTCTTAATCAATCGATTGATTAATTTTTAATGCCGCCATGAATACAACCCCGACGACATCAAAAGGTGAACAAGCCAAAAATCAGCTTATTGCCGCCGCGCTGGCGCAGTTTGGCGAGTACGGGCTGCACGCGACTACCCGGGATATCGCGGCGCTGGCCGGACAGAACATCGCTGCCATTCCCTACTATTTTGGCTCAAAAGAGGATTTATACCTCGCCTGCGCCGACTGGATCGCCGATTTTATCGGCACGCAATTTCACCCGCACGTCGAGGAAGCCACCGCGCTGCTCAGCCAGCCTGCACCCGATCGCGAGGCCATCCGCCAGCTGATTCTTAATGCCTGTCACAACATGATCCGCCTGCTGACGCACGACGATACGCTCAACCTGAGCAAGTTTATCTCCCGCGAGCAGCTCTCCCCCACTGCCGCCTACCAGCGGGTACACGATCGGGTGATTGCCCCGATGCATACCCACCTGACCCGGCTCATTGCCGCCTATACCGGACGGGATGCCGACGATACCGGGACAATTTTGCATACCCACGCCCTGCTGGGCGAAATCCTGGCCTTCCGTCTGGGCCGGGAGACCATCCTGTTACGCACCGGCTGGACACAATTTGATGAGGATAAAGCCGCGCAGATTAGCCAGGTCATCGCCTGTCATCTCGATCTGATCCTGCAAGGCTTAACGCAAAGGAGCCTGAAGTCATGAAAAAACCTGTCGCCATCCTTCTGGTGGTTGTTGTTTTGCTTGCTGCGGGAGTCGGTGGCTGGCTATGGTATCAGAGCCATCAGGACCGGGGCCTGACGCTGTACGGTAATGTTGATATTCGCACGGTGAATATGAGTTTCCGGGTCGGCGGACGTCTCGCCTCGCTGAACGTTGACGAAGGCGATGCCATTAAGGCGGGTCAGACGCTGGGTATGCTCGACAAAGCGCCTTTTGAAAATGCGCTGCTGCAGGCCAAAGCCGGCGTTTCCGTTGCCCAGGCGCAGTATGATCTGATGCTTGCCGGCTACCGCGATGAAGAGATTGCCCAGGCCGCGGCGGCCGTCAAACAGGCGCAGGCGGCCTATGACTACGCGCAGAACTTCTATGCCCGCCAGCAGGGGCTATGGAAAAGCCGTACGATTTCCGCTAACGATCTGGAAAATGCGCGATCATCACGCGATCAGGCCCAGGCGACGCTGAAATCCGCCCAGGACAAGCTGAGCCAGTACCGCACCGGTAACCGTCCGCAGGACATTGCTCAGGCCAAAGCCAGCCTGGAACAGGCGCAGGCGCAGCTGGCCCAGGCGGAACTGGATCTGCACGACACCACGCTGGTGGCACCGTCAGACGGCACGCTGATGACCCGCGCCGTGGAACCGGGTAGCATGCTCAGCGCGGGCAGCACCGTCTTAACCCTCTCCCTGACCCGCCCGGTCTGGGTACGCGCTTACATCGACGAGCCGAATCTCGGCCAGATGCAGCCGGGCCGCGAGCTGCTGCTCTATACGGATGGCCGCCCGGACAAGCCGTATCACGGCAAAGTGGGCTTTGTCTCCCCTACCGCCGAATTCACACCGAAAACCGTTGAAACCCCAGACCTGCGCACCGACCTGGTCTATCGCCTGCGCATCATCGTGACCGATGCGGACGACGCGCTGCGTCAGGGCATGCCTGTTACCGTAAAAGTGAACAACGGGGAACGACATGAATGACGCGGTTATTCAGCTCAACAATCTGGTTAAACGCTTTAAGGGAATGGATAAACCCGCGGTTGCCCCGCTGAACTGCACCATCCAGAAAGGCTATGTCACCGGGCTGGTGGGCCCGGACGGCGCAGGCAAAACCACCCTGATGCGGATGCTGGCCGGTCTGCTGAAGCCGGATGAAGGCTCGGCCAGCGTGCTGGGTCTTGACCCGATTAAGGACGACGGTGCGCTGCACGCCATGCTTGGCTATATGCCGCAGAAGTTTGGCCTGTATGAAGATCTGACGGTGATGGAAAACCTGAACCTGTATGCCGATCTGCGCAGCGTTACCGGCGAAACGCGGCAGAAAACCTTCGCCCGCCTGCTGGCGTTCACCTCCCTCGGTCCGTTCACGGACCGCCTGGCGGGCAAGCTCTCCGGCGGGATGAAGCAGAAGCTGGGCCTGGCCTGCACGCTGGTGGGCGAGCCGAAGGTCCTGCTGCTGGATGAACCCGGCGTGGGCGTTGACCCGATTTCGCGCCGCGAGTTGTGGCAGATGGTGCATGAGCTGGCAGGCGACGGGATGCTGATCCTCTGGAGTACCTCCTACCTTGACGAAGCCGAACAATGCCGGGACGTCCTGCTGATGAACGAAGGCGAACTGCTCTACCAGGGCGAGCCGACGACGCTGACGCAGAGCATGGCCGGGCGCAGTTTCCTGCTGCACAGTCCGCAGGAATCCAACCGCAAGCTGCTGCAGCGGGTACTGAAACTGCCGCAGATCAGCGACGGGATGATTCAGGGCCGCTCGGTGCGGGTGATCCTCAAAAAAGAGGCCACCGTTGACGATATTCGCCGTGCGCAGGGCATGCCTGAGCTTGAGATGGAAGAAACCGCGCC
Organism: Enterobacter sp. K16B; assembly: GCF_020216105.1. Taxonomy (NCBI): domain Bacteria; kingdom Pseudomonadati; phylum Pseudomonadota; class Gammaproteobacteria; order Enterobacterales; family Enterobacteriaceae; genus Enterobacter; species Enterobacter sp. K16B. The sequence goes on along the minus strand of NZ_JAIWJZ010000173.1, from coordinate 816 downwards.
GCGATTTGAAGATGCGTTTATCGACCTGCTGGGCGGGGCTGGCACATCGGAGTCCCCCCTCGGCGCAATCCTGCACACGGTGGAAGGGACACCCGGGGAAACGGTGATTGAAGCCAAATCCCTGACCAAAAAGTTTGGTGATTTCGCCGCCACCGACAACGTCAACTTCGCGGTGAAGCGCGGGGAAATTTTTGGCCTGCTCGGGCCGAACGGCGCGGGGAAATCCACCACCTTTAAGATGATGTGTGGCCTGCTGGTCCCGACGTCTGGTAAAGCGCTGGTGCTGGATATGGATCTCAAGGTCAGCTCCGGTAAAGCGCGCCAGCACCTGGGCTATATGGCGCAGAAGTTCTCCCTGTATGGCAACCTGACCGTAGAGCAAAACCTGCGCTTTTTCTCCGGGGTGTATGGCCTGCGTGGGCGGGCGCAGAATGAGAAAATTCGCCGCATGAGCGAGGCCTTCGGGTTAACCAGCATCGCCTCTCACGCCACCGACGAACTGCCGCTCGGTTTTAAGCAGCGGCTGGCGCTGGCCTGCTCGCTGATGCACGAGCCCGATATTCTTTTCCTTGACGAGCCGACCTCCGGCGTTGATCCCCTCACCCGCCGCGAGTTCTGGCTGCATATCAACAGCATGGTGGAAAAAGGGGTGACCGTTATGGTCACCACCCACTTTATGGACGAGGCGGAGTATTGCGACCGCATCGGGCTGGTGTATCGCGGCAAGCTGATTGCTCACGGCACCCCCGACGACCTGAAAGCGCAGGCCGCCGACGATGAGGTTCCGGACCCGACCATGGAGCAGGCGTTTATTAC
>NZ_JAIWJZ010000172.1:0-1782 GCF_020216105.1 Enterobacter sp. K16B | reverse complement strand
ACGGATTAACAGTCCGCCGTTCTACCGACTGAACTACAGAGGAATCGTTGTGGAGGCTTATCTTAGCGGTGAAAAAAGTTTTGTCAAACCTGATCTTAGAGAAAAACGACTGATTGCTGATTCTGTCATCAGTTTGTTGTAAATCCACACATCTTTTTAAGGAAAATACTTTGCAGGATTAGCATTTGTCCCCCATCATTTGAAATGGAGTTTCAACTTTTCTCGCTAAGGTCCATTTTGAACGTCACTGCCTCCTTACGCCAGGCGATAACGCGCACGCCATGGTATGCAAAACGTAAAAGCTATCGTGTTCTGTTCTGGCGTGAAATCACCCCTCTTGCTGTGCCTATCTTTCTGGAAAACACCTGCGTTCTGTTAATGGGCGTGCTGAGCACCTTCCTGGTGAGCTGGCTGGGGAAAGAGGCGATGGCCGGGGTAGGGCTGGCGGACAGCTTTAATATGGTGGTGATCTCGTTCTTTGCCGCTATAGACCTCGGAACGACGGTGGTGGTGGCCTTTAGCCTTGGCAAGCTTGACCCCAAACGTGCCCGCGAGGCGGCCCGCCAGTCGCTGATGATCATGACTATTTTTTCGATCGTTCTGGCGGCGCTGATCCACTATTTCGGTAAAGAGATTATCGACTTTGTCGCCGGGGAGGCCACCACTGAGGTAAAAGACCTGGCGCTGACCTATCTCGAGATGACCGTCATAAGCTACCCGGCGGCAGCCATTGCGCTGATTGGCAGCGGCGCGCTACGTGGGGCGGGTAATACCAAAATCCCGCTGCTGATCAACGGCGGAATGAATATCCTGAATATCATGATCAGCAGCGTGCTGATCTACGGCGTGTTCTCATGGGATGGACTGGGGTTCATCGGCGCCGGGCTGGGGTTAACCATTTCACGCTATATCGGTGCGGCGGCCATTATTGGGGTGCTGATGGTGGGGATCACGCCTTCGCTGCGTCTTACGCTGAAAAGCTATTTCCGCCCCTTTAATTTCGCCATTATCTGGGAAGTTATGGGGATTGGTATTCCCGCGAGCATTGAATCGGTGTTGTTTAACGGCGGGAAACTGCTGACGCAGATGTTTGTCGCCGGGATGGGCACCGACGTTATCGCCGGTAACTTCATTGCCTTTTCCATTGCCTCGCTGATTAACCTGCCGGGTAACGCGCTGGGGTCGGCATCGACCATCATTACCGGCAAACGGCTCGGGAAAGGGCAGATAGGCCAGGCGGAGCGGCAGTTGCGTCACGTGTTCTGGCTGTCGACGATTGGGCTGACGCTGATTGCCTGGGGCACTGCGCCGTTTGCCGGGCTGATGGCCTCGTTCTATACCCACGAAGATGACGTGAAAGAGGTCGTAAAAGTCCTCATCTGGCTCAACGCGGCCTTTATGCCCATCTGGGCGGCCTCATGGGTATTGCCCGCCGGTCTGAAAGGCGCGCGGGACGCCCGTTTTGCGATGTGGGTTTCAATGCTTGGCATGTGGGGATGTCGCGTCGTTGCCGGGTATACGCTCGGGGTGATGCTCGGATGGGGCGTGATCGGCGTCTGGCTGGGGATGTTCCTCGACTGGGCCGTGCGCGGCGCGCTGTTCTACTGGCGCATGGTCAGCGGGCGCTGGCTGTGGAAATACCCGCGACAGAATGCCTGACAATTGCGCGAAATGGAGAATAATTCGGCAAACGATCGGAAATATGCATTCTGCCTTTGACATCATGGGGGAGCATCGATAATATGCGCCCCGTTCACACGATTCCTCTGTAGTTCAGTCGGT
>NZ_JAIWJZ010000171.1:0-273 GCF_020216105.1 Enterobacter sp. K16B | reverse complement strand
GTTCAACACCGACCTGAACGGCGCGCCGCTGGAAGTGACCGACGAGCGTGGCGCGGTGCGCTGGAGCGGTCAGTACGGCAGTTTTGGCGAGGTACGCCACCAGAGCGAAGGGGTCTCACAGCTTATGAATCGCTCGGCGATGGCACACCAGCCGCTTCGCTATGCCGGGCAGTACGCTGACGGTAAAACGGGGCTGCATTATAACCTGTTCCGCTACTACGACCCACAGGTCGGGCGGTTTATTGTGCAGGATCCGATTGGGTTGAATGGCGG
>NZ_JAIWJZ010000001.1:0-25267 GCF_020216105.1 Enterobacter sp. K16B | reverse complement strand
GCGACCAAATGTTGGAGCAAGACTTGCTACCGTTGGTCCGTGTCAGACGCGCGCCTGGTTGTCTACCGCCAGCATGCCGAGAGAGCGCACAAATTTTTGCGTCAGCATGCCGGTTTCATTACTTGCCGCAGAGGCACACAGCATGCCGGTCGAAAGCCAGCGGTTGACCGTCACGTCCTGCGCGTTCTTTTCAATAAAGTTGGCGTCGCGGTCGGCTTTCATTAATCTGGCAATTCGGGAGAAAGCCTCATCCCAGGTGATACGCTGCCATCTGTCTGAGCCTGGCGCGCGGTATTCCGGGTAGCGCAGGCGGTTGTCGCTGTGAACGTAGTCCAGCAGCCCCGCTCCTTTCGGGCACAGCGCCCCGCGGCTCACCGGATGATCCGGGTCCCCTTCAATGTGGTAAATCGCTTCTCTGGCGTTCTTCGCGCCATCGCCCAGGCTATACATTAAAAGCCCACAACCTACGGAGCAGTATGTGCAGGTGTTACGGATCTCTTTTGCGCGCAGCAGCTTATAGTTGCGTGCCTGAGCCAGTGCCATTTTGGGAGCAAACCCCAGCATAGCGGCTGTTGTTCCGGCCATACCGCCCGCGCAGATTTTGAAAAATTGTCTGCGGCTGACGTCCATTGTTGTCCTCGTTATCTGATAAGACTTCGTGGCGCAAACTAACAGCAAAGCCCCTGATTTTTTTGCGTCAAATCAAGGTCGCCTGCCTTCACCCCCTTAATAGTCACTGCCGTTACGGTTAAATACCTCTTTTTGATTAACGGCTTAAGAGAATAATTCGCGACAGCGTCAGGATGAATGCGCTACATTTTCCCTTTGTTTTTTAGTAATGGCGAAGTCATGGACAGAAAGAGAGCAACGCTTATTGGGCTGGCGGCAATACTGTTATGGAGCACCATGGTCGGCCTTATCCGCAGCGTGAGTGAAGGGCTGGGGCCGGTAGGCGGTGCGGCGATGATATACACCCTCAGCGGATTACTGTGTCTGGTGACGGTAGGATTTCCTGATATCAGACGGTTTTCGTCCCGGTACCTTATTGCGGGCAGCGTTCTGTTTGTCAGCTACGAAATATGTCTGGCGCTGTCGCTGGGCTATGCCGCCACGCGATCGCAGGCCATTGAGGTCGGCATGGTCAATTACCTCTGGCCAAGCCTGACCATTGTTTTCGCTATTTTGTTCAACGGACAAAAATCCACCCTGTGGGTGATCCCGGGGTTAGCCATCTCATTGCTGGGAGTCTGCTGGGTATTAGGCGGTGAACAGGGATTACACCTTGATGAAATAACCCGCAATATCATCTCCAGCCCGCTGAGCTATGCGTTGGCATTTGCCGGGGCATTTATCTGGGCGGCCTACTGCACCGTTACGCGTAAATTTGCGCAGGGGCAAAACGGTATCACGCTGTTTGTGTTGCTGACCGCACTGAGTCTGTGGATGAAATATGCTCTGAGTGAACAGCCCGATATGGTATTCACCCTTCCGGTGGTGGTGAAACTTGTGATGTGCGGGGTTGCCCTTGGTCTGGGTTATGCCGCCTGGAATATTGGCATTCTTCACGGGAACGTCACGATACTGGCGGCCATTTCCTATTTTACCCCGGTCCTTTCAGCCGCGCTTGCCGCCGCCGTGCTGAGTTCGCCCCTCTCATTCTCCTTCTGGCAAGGCGCGCTGATGGTCTGCGCCGGGTCATTACTCTGCTGGTACGCGACAAAACAATAATGTCGATTTTGCTGTCGGGTTATATTCAGCCCGACAACAAATTATTAACATAAATTTAATATCATCACGCCAGAATACTCTTCAGGACAGCCGAAGAGGTATTTATATTCTGTTTATATTATCGCCCTTTCGTAAATACACGTTGTCTGTTATTGACACAAATTGACACCGCTGCGTGATTAGTTCCATGCAAATACTCACCTTTTTAATAGCACGAAGTGCAATAGTATGTTTCTGTGTATTTCTGCGCACACCTCGGAAATGCCGTTGATTTAGGGCCAAAAAACAGGGTTAACAGGGTATCAAGGTAAGTTTTTGCAAGACAAAGAACGAATATACCGATAATTACCGCATATTATAAAACCACAACGAAACTATATTGCCCGCAATAAAACCCCCGGAAAATTGCGCAAATACCCACCAATTCATTCACTATCACGCTCATTAATCCGATCTCGATCACACTAACTGAAATTATTGCTAATAATTTGAAACTTATTATTGAAAGGCGACTACAAGATTTTTAAAAATAACATGCCATTGACGATCAGCCTCGTTTAGAAATCGTTCAAAGTGGCTCAGGAAATACTGAAGAAAATTATAAGGAATATTTAAGATGAAACTTAAATTAGTTGCAGTGGCAGTGACTTCCATGTTGGCAGCAGGCGTTGTAAACGCGGCTGAAGTTTATAACAAAGACGGTAACAAGCTGGATCTGTACGGTAAAGTGACAGGTCTGCACTATTTTTCTGACGATAGCGATAACGACGGCGACAAAACTTACGTTCGTCTGGGCTTCAAAGGCGAAACTCAGATCAACGATCAGCTGACCGGTTACGGCCAGTGGGAATATGAGTTCAAAGGCAACCGTTCTGAATCTCAGGGCTCTGACGGCAACAAAACCCGTCTGGCCTTCGCCGGTCTGAAATTCAACGAATTCGGTTCTTTCGACTACGGTCGTAACTACGGTGTTGCTTACGACATCGGCGCATGGACTGACGTTCTGCCAGAGTTCGGTGGCGATACCTGGACTCAGACTGATGGCTTTATGACTGGCCGTACGACTGGCGTTGCAACCTACCGTAACACCGACTTCTTCGGTCTGGTTGACGGTCTGAACGTTGCCGCTCAGTACCAGGGTAAAAACGACCGTAATGACATCACCGAAGCGAACGGTGACGGCTGGGGTCTGTCTTCTACCTATGAAATGGACGGCTTCGGTGTGGGTGCAACCTACGCGAAATCTGACCGTACTGACAGTCAGGTTGCTGCAGGTCGTGTTGCAAACACCGTTAACGCTGGCGGTGAAAACGCAGAAGTATGGGCTGCTGGCCTGAAATACGATGCGAACAACATCTACCTGGCAACCACCTACTCTGAAACCCGCAACATGACCAACTTCGGTGATGGTTATATCGCGAACAAAGCACAGAACTTTGAAGTTGTTGCTCAGTACCAGTTCGACTTCGGCCTGCGTCCATCCATCGCTTACCTGAAATCCAAAGGTAAAGACCTGGGTTCATACGGCGACCAGGATCTGGTTGAATACGTTGACGTTGGCGCGAGCTACTACTTCAACAAAAACATGTCTACCTATGTTGATTACAAAATCAACCTGGTTGACGACAACAGCTTCACCAAAGCAACTGGCGTAGCGACCGATAACATCGTCGCTGTAGGTCTGACCTACCAGTTCTAAGATATGCCACGCCAGAAAGCCAGCCCATGTGGCTGGCTTTTTTTATACGGATTTCTGGCGTCAAAAAGGAGTACGCCATGCATATTTTCAAAGGACGCTGCTTGTGCGGAATGAGTCAATTCAGCGTGAGCCTCAACAATTTCGACGTGGTCGCCTGCCACTGCACGCAATGCCAGAAGTGGTCCGGGGGGATCGCCATGTATGTGGAGGCATCGGGCCAGCCGCTTGTCGAGCAGGACTCCATCGCCCCTTCTCATTTCAGCTCATCGGATCGTGGAGAGCGCGGGTTTTGCCCCGGCTGCGGCTGCCCACTGTGGTTCAAACTGACTGCAGCTTCGCGCTATTTCATTCCCTGGACACTGCTTGAGATGAGCGAAGATGAGCGACGTCGGCTGGTGCTGGCAGCAGAAATCTATACCGAAACCCAACCGGCGTTCTTTGGTCTGACCGGGCAATACGCGCGCTACACCGGCGCAGAAATTGAAGCGCTGGATAAACACTGCCTGCTTACGCTGTAACAGGGTGAACACCGGCTTCCCGACGAAGCCAGTTTTGCAGTAGCTTACCGTCCTCGGTCATCTCTGAATCTGAACGCACGCAGAGGTAATAGTCGCGCCCGTCATCAATGGGTAAGTCAAGGATCTTCACCAGTTCACCGCTCTCAAGATACGGTGCAATCAGGGGTTCACGCATTAACGCGCAGCCCAGCCCGGCCTGCACGCCCGCCAGCGTCAACAGCCCGTCCTCGAACAGAGGGCCGCTGCGCCGGAGAGGACGTTTTACCCCCTGCAACTGAAACCACTGCGGCCAGCTGGTTCGCTCTTCATCGTGCAGCAGTGGCATTTGCAGCAGCTGTTCAGGCGTGTCGATATGGCCGTGGATGCGCAAAAATGCGCGGCTGCACACCGGCACCATCTGTCCGGAAATCAGCTTTTCACTCTGATAACCCGCCCACTGACCGTTGCCAAAACGAATCGACATATCCGACGCATCGCTCAGATAGTTGCGATGGTTGGCATACACCACGTTAATTTCGGTTTGCGGATTGGCGCGCATAAAAGCGGGCAACCGCGGAATAAACCACCCCATACCAAAAAGCGGGATCAGGCTGATAGTGACCTGTCGCGTTTGCGCCTGCTCTGCCAGGTGCTCCGTCGCCTGACGCAATACGTTAAAGGCCGCCCGGATTGAACGGTAATATTCACGTCCGTGCTGACTTAACACCAGCCTGCGCCCCTGACGCTCCGTCAGCGGCATTTGCAGATACCCTTCGAGCACCCTGAGCTGATGGCTCACGGCTGACGGTGAGATCGCCAGCTCCTGCGCGGCCAGCGTGACGCTGCCCAGCCGGGCGATGGCTTCAAACGCGCGCACAGCCCGAAGCGGCGGGTCGTTCGCCAGACGACTTTCTGCATACGCCGGGAGAACGGCCAATTGTTCTGTTTTATTCATATGTTGATTTCTTTACGCTTTTCTGCCGAAAGCAGGGATTTACTATATTTATATAAATCATATAGATAAGGCAATACCGGTTTATCATAAGAAATAATATATGTGTATTTTACAATTTAATTCATTTATCGGAAGGTAGCCGCAGAAAGAGCACTTTGCGGGTACAGACGTTGGACACACTCATACAACAATTGATCAACGGTGTGATGCTGGGAAGCATTTACGCGCTGATCGCGCTGGGCTATACCATGGTGTATGGCATTTTGCGCATTATTAACTTTGCTCACGGCGATATTCTGATGGTCGGTGCGCTCACCACGCTCTCCGCCATTAACGCCCTGAATGCCACCTTCCCTCATATGCCGCTGCTGCTGCAGCTTGGCCTGGCTCTGGCGATTGCCATGGTCGTCTGCGCCCTTCTGGCCATAGCCGTGGAACGTTTTGCCTATCGCCGACTGCGCAATGCCCCGCGCCTGGCGCCGCTGATCTCCGGTATCGGCGTCTCGGTCCTGCTGCAAACCGTGGCAATGATTATCTGGACGCGCAACCCATTAATGTTCCCGCAGATCCTGCCCATGGACCCCATTGCCGTTACCTCGGGAAGCGAACTGCATCCGCCTGCGATTGTGACCGTCACCGGCATTGTCACCGTGGCGCTGGCGCTTGCAGTGATGACCGGGCTGTGGCTGCTTGTGGAATACACTCGCCTGGGTCGTGGCATGCGCGCTGTTGCGGAAAACCCGCGCGTGGCCACGCTGATGGGGGTTAACCCAAATGCCATTATCACCCTGACGTTCGCCATTGGTGGCGCGTTTGCCGCGCTGGCCGGCGTGATGATGGCCAGCAACTACGGTAACGCCAGCTTCTCTATGGGCTTTTTACCCGGAATCAAAGCCTTCACCGCCGCCGTACTGGGGGGCATTGGTAACATTCGTGGCGCCATGATTGGCGGGATCCTGCTCGGCATTATCGAAGCGCTGGGCGCGGGCTATCTGGGTGAGCTGACCCACGGCGTGTTTGGCAGCAATTACCAGGATGTCTTTGCGTTTATCGTGCTGATCCTGGTGCTGGTCTTCCGTCCGGCAGGCCTGCTGGGCGAGCGCGTGGCAAACAGAGCGTAAGGGGCATTATGACAACTCTTCAACTCCAGGCTCCGGCGACCTCGCGCAAGTTCTGGTCCGGCATGACGTTATTCTGCCTCGCGCTGCTGATTGCGCCCGTGGTGGCCACGCAGCTCGGCGGCAACTACTGGGTGCGCGTTATCGACTTCGCCCTGCTCTACATCATGCTGGCGCTGGGGCTCAACATTGTGGTCGGCTACACCGGCCTGCTGGACATGGGCTTTATCGCCTTTTACGCGGTCGGGGCCTACCTCGCGGCGCTGATGGCGTCGCCACACTTGCTGGCGGTGTTCCCGATCCTCGGAGTCTGGTTCCCGGACGGGCTGCATACCTCTTACCTGCTCATTATTCCGCTGGCCGCGCTGGTTGCGGCAGTCTGCGGCATTTTGCTGGGTGCCCCCACGCTGAAGCTGCGTGGCGACTATCTGGCGATAGTGACCCTCGGCTTTGGGGAGATTATCCGCATCCTGATGCGTAACCTCGACCGTCCGGTAAACATCACCAACGGTGCAAAGGGCATTACCGGGGTGGACACGCTGAACCTGTTCGGCCTGAAGTTCAGCGGCGTATACCACTGGTTTGGCGTCAAGGTGCCCGCGCTTTGGCTGTGGTACTACCTGCTGATGCTGGTGATTGTGGCGATCATTTTCGTCTGCCTGCGTCTGCAGCATTCCCGTATCGGCCGCGCCTGGCACGCCATCCGTGAAGATGAGGATGTGGCCCGCGCGATGGGGATCAACGTACGTAACTATAAGCTGCTGGCCTTTGCGATGGGCGCCTCTTTTGGCGGCGTGGCGGGCGCACTGTTCGGCGCGTTTCAGGGCTTTGTCTCCCCGGAATCCTTCACGTTGCAGGAATCCATCGCCGTGCTGGCGATGGTGGTGCTGGGCGGTATGGGACACATACCGGGCGTGATCCTCGGCGCGATACTGCTCACCGCCCTGCCGGAACTGCTGCGCAGCCAGGCGGCTCCGGTGCAGCAGGCGCTGTTCGGTACGGTGCTGATTGACCCGGAAGTATTGCGTCAGCTGTTCTACGGCCTGGCACTGGTGCTGGTGATGCTGGTGCGTCCTGCCGGCATCTGGCCGGTACGCCACAAGGAGGTGAAGGCATGAGTCTGTTAACCGTACGCAACATGTCAAAACGCTTCGGCGGGCTGACTGCCGTGGATGATGTTTCAATCACCGTGGACAAGGGCGAGATCTACGGGCTGATCGGCCCCAACGGGGCCGGGAAAACCACCTGCTTTAACCTGATCACCGGGCTGTATCCGGCGGACAGCGGTGAGTTTTCGATTGCCGGTAAGCCCTATTTCCCGAAGCACATTGAGAAAGTCACCGCCGCCGGGATTGCGCGCACCTTCCAGAACGTGCGCCTCTTCAACGATATGTCGGTGCTGGAAAACGTGATGGTAGGCCGCCACGTGCGCACCCGTAACGGTCTGTGGGCCGCCCTGAGCCGCCACAAGCGCGCCCGCGCGGAAGAGCGGCAGACCCGCGAGCAGGCGTGGCACTGGCTGGACTATACCGGCATTGCGCAGTTCGCCCACTATCGCGCCTGCGATCTGGCCTATGGCCACCAGCGCCGTCTTGAAATCGCCCGCGCGCTGGCAACGGATCCGCTTCTGCTGGCGCTGGATGAGCCCGCAGCCGGGATGAACGCGGCGGAAAAAGTGGCCCTCGGCGAGCTGCTCATCCGCATACGCGATGACGGCAAAACCCTTTTGATGATTGAGCATGACGTCAAGCTGGTGATGAATATCTGCGATCGTCTGACGGTGCTGGATTACGGCAAAACGCTTGCCTGCGGCACGCCGGAAAGCGTGCGCCGCGACCCTCTTGTGATCGCCGCCTGGCTTGGAGGTAGCGCCCATGTCTGAACTCCTGAAAGTCGAAGGTCTGGACGTGCATTACGGCGGCATTCAGGCCGTACGCGGCGTCTCCTTTACCCTGCACGAGGGTGAACAGGCTACGCTCATCGGCGCTAACGGCGCGGGGAAAAGCTCCACCGTGCGCGCCATTACCGGGCTGGAACGCTTTGGCGGCAGCATTGAATTCAACGGTAAATCGGTACGCAAACTGCGCCCTGACACCTTGCTGCGCGACGGGCTGGTGATGGTCCCGGAGGGCCGCGGGATCTTCTCCCGCATGACGGTTCTGGAAAACCTGCAGATGGGGGCCTGGCTCAGACGTGACACTGTCACAGTAAAACAGGAGATGGCGGCGATTTTCGAGCGTTTCCCCCGTCTTGGCGAACGACAGCACCAGCTTGCCGGGCTGCTTTCCGGCGGTGAACAACAGCTGCTGGCCCTGAACCGCGCCCTGCTCAGCCAGCCGCGCCTGCTGATCCTCGACGAACCGTCGATGGGCCTTGCTCCGAAGATGGTCGAGAATATTTTTGCCGTTATTGCCAGCCTTCGCGAGCGCGGGGTTGCCCTGCTGCTGATCGAACAAAACGCCCGCCTGGCGCTGGAAGTGACCGACAGCGCATGGGTGATGGACAGCGGCAGCATCGTTCATCATGGCGAATCGAAAGCGCTGCTTGATGACGACCAGATTGCACAGATTTATCTGGGCGAAATGCCCGTTTAACAACACCAGCCAACACCAGGGAAATACAATGAAAACAGTAAAAATCAGTGCGCTAAGCGCCGCTATTCTGCTCGGTGGGTTCGCCTCAACGGCCACCAGAGCCGCCGACAGTGAAACCGTGGTTATCGGTCTGGCGGGCCCGCTCACCGGCCCGTCTGCCCGTATCGGTAAAGATCTGGAGAATGGCGCGCAGCTGGCGATCGATGACATCAACAAACAGCACCCGACCATCGGCGGCAAAGCGGTGACTTTCAGGCTGCAGTCCGAAGACGATCAGTCCGACCCGCGCACCGCGGTTGCCGTGGCGCAGCGTCTGGTGGACAGCGGCGTGGCGGGCGTGGTCGGCCACTGGAACACCGGTACCAGCATTCCGGCTGCCCGTGTCTATCATGATGCCGGCATCGCACAGGTGGCACCGGTCGCGACCGGTCATGCCTATACACAACAGGGTTTTGATACCAGTTTCCGCGTGATGGGCCACGACGATGACGGTGGCCAGCTTGCCGGACAGTACGCGGTGAACACCCTGAAAGCCAAACGCATTGCGGTGATCGACGACCGTACCGCCTTTGGTCAGGGTCTGGCAGACCAGTTTATTAAATCGCTTGAAGCACAGGGCGTGAAGATTGTCGATCGTCAGTACGTGGATGACAAAACGGTCGATTTCAGCGCCGTACTGACTGCCATTCGCAGTAAAAATGCCGATCTGATCTTCTTCGGCGGCGTCGACAGCCAGGCCGCACCGCTGGCGCGTCGCATCAAACAGCTGGGCATGAACGCCACGCTGATGGGCGCAGGCGGATTCGTCAGCCAGACGTTCCTGCAGCTGGCACAAAAAGAGGGAGAAGGCGTGGTCGCCCTGGAGCCGGGTCTGCCCGTTGACCAGATGCCGGGAGGTAAAGCGTTCGAGCAGGCGTATCAGTCCCGCTACCACACCCATATCGAACTGCACGCCCCGTTCGCCTATGACGCCACCCGCGTGCTGGTGGCGGCGATGGAAAAAGCAGACTCCGTTGATCCTTCCGCGTATCTGCCTGCCCTGCGTGCCATAAGCTACGCTGGCGTCACCGGCCAGATTGCGTTTGATAACGAAGGTAACCTGAAATCGCCGTCGTTCACGGTCTACAAGGTTGTCGACGGCAAATGGCAGCCGCAGACCGTGCTGGGCGGCGCAAAAGCGAAGTAACGCAGCGAGGCAATGTGATGAGTGATAATAACGAGCTGGGCATTCTCGCCCGCCGCAAAATTGAAGCCGAAATTATTAAGCCAATTTATGAAATCCTGGTGCGCGAGATAGGGAAAACCCGCGCCCAGGCGGTGATTGGCGAGGCCATTGAGCAGGCCGCGATTGACGCTGGCAAAGCGTTTGCCAGCAAAGAGCCCAACGGCACGGACGTGAAGAGCTTTATCGCTCTGCAGTATCTGTGGGAAAAAGATAACGCCCTCGAGGTGAAGGTGATCGACGCCGACGACCAGCAGTACAACTACAACGTGACCCGCTGCCGCTACGCGGAGATGTATCACGAGATGGGGCTGGGCGAAATTGGTCACCTGCTCTCCTGCGCGCGCGATGAAAAATTCATCGTCGGCTATGCCCCGGACGTGAAGCTGACCCGTACCACCACCATCATGCAGGGCGGTGCCTGCTGCGATTTCCGCTACCGCAGCACTAAGGACAAGCCATGATCCGCGTCAACGCCGAACGGCTCTGGTCAACGCTTGCGATGATGGCGCAGATCGGCGGGACGCCCGCCGGTGGCGTGACCCGTCTGGCACTCAGCGAGGAAGATCGTATTGCGCGTAACCTGCTGCGCGACTGGGCGCTGGACGCCGGATTTACCTGCGACGTCGACCGCATGGGCAACATGTTTATCCGCCGTGCGGGGAAAAACCGCGAGCTTGCGCCGGTCATGACCGGATCGCACGTGGATACCCAGCCGCTCGGCGGCAACTACGACGGGGTTTACGGCGTGCTGGCCGGGCTGGAACTGCTGCGTACCCTCAATGATCATCGCATTGAGACGGAACGTGACATTGTGCTGGTGAACTGGACCAACGAAGAAGGTGCCCGCTTTGCGCCAGCCATGCTCGCCTCAGGCGTCTGGGCCGGCCAGCTTACCGAGGCATTTGCTTACGCCCGAATGGACAGCAAACGCGTGACCGTTCGCGAGGCGCTGGAAGAGATTGGCTATCGTGGAGACATACCGGCCTGCGCGTTTCCGGTTCACGCCTGCTATGAGCTGCATATCGAACAGGGCCCGATTCTGGAAGATGAAGGTCTGGATATCGGGCTCGTCCGCGCCGCCATGGGCCAGCGCTGGTTTACCCTGACGCTGGACGGATTTGCCGCCCACGCCGGAACGACGCCAATGCACAGCCGTCGCGACGCGCTGACCGCCTTCGCGGAGCTGGCGCTGAAGGTGGAAGAGATTGGCTATCGGCATGCGCCAGACGGACGCGCGACGATCGGTATGGCCCAGGTTACGCCGAACTCGCGCAACGTTGTGCCCTCTCGTGTGGTATGCAGCGTGGAGTTTCGCCATCCTTCGCAGGCGGCACTGGAAGCTATGGAAGCGGCGCTGCATAAAGTGGCTGAAAGCCTCACCCTGCGCGGCGTGACGGCTGTCGTTGAGCGCATTTTTGACTATGCGCCGATAGCGTTTGATGCCACATGCCTGGCGCGTACGGAGAAGGCGGTGGCCGAACTGGGCTATTCGTCGAAACCGATGGTCTCTGGCGCGGGGCACGACACCTGCTATGTCAGCAAAGTCGCGCCTGCCAGTATGATCTTCATCCCCTGCGTGAAAGGCATCAGCCATAACGAAGCAGAGAGGATCCTGCCGGAATGGTCAGAGAAAGGGGCAAACGTGCTGCTGCACAGCGTGCTGGCCGCCGCCCAGGAAAAGTAAGCCGGGTGCTTACCCGGCTTTACGACACCGCTCCCGCACGCCCGGTAGGCGCAGCGCCACCGGGTGTGTTTCAGGACTTCGGCACCTTCGCCAGGCTAAACCAGATCCCAACGGCCAGCAACAGCAGCATGCCTCCCGCACTGCCCAGCGCCACGCTGTGCGAGGTGATAAACGCGCTTTTCGCCGCCTCAATCACCGATTCTGCCAGAGGCGTCGTCAGCTCCTGCGCCACCTTCATCGCTTCACCAATAGACGACGCGGCTTTATCGACCAGAGAAGCGTGCAGCCCCTGAGGCAGCTCAATTGACGCCGAGAAGCTGCGGGTCAACAGCAGGCCAAAAATGGCGATCCCCAGCCCGGCCCCCAGCTCATAGGACATGGTTTCAATCGCCCCTGCGGCAGCGGCCTTCTCTTTCGGCGCGGCAGCCATAATGGCGGAGGTCGAGGCCAGCAGTGCGCTGGCGGCACTGAAGCCGAGCAGCACCATCAGCCCCCATGCCTGCCACTGCTGCGTACTGAAGTCGAGCATCGACAGGCCGATAAAGCTGACGGCGCTGAGCCCCATACCGCCAGCCGCGACGATACGCAGCCCTAAACGCCCGACCAGGAAACCTGCTATCGGCCCGCTGAACCCGCTGGCGACCATCACCGGCAGCATGAACATCCCCGCTTCAAACGGCGTAAAGCCGTGAACAAACTGCAGCTCCTGAGCCATTAACAGCTCAAACCCGACCAGGGCAATCATGGCGGTCATCGCCATCACCACGCCGCTCAGAATGATGCGGTGGCAGAACAGGCGCATGTCGATCATTGGCACGCGGGCGCGAAGCTGAATACGCACGAAGACAAACAGCAGCACCGAGCCAGCAACCAGCGCACTGACAACCAGCCACGGCGAGAGCACACCTTTAAGCGCGGTTTTGGCGCTGTAGACCAGCAGCAAAATTGCCACAATCAGCATGATGGCATGGCTAATATTGAGGGGTTGCTCCGGACGCCCCTGCTGACGGGGTACAAAACGCGCCGCCAGCGAAACCACCACCAGCACGATCGGGACGTTGATCAGGAATACCGATCCCCAGTAAAAATGCTCAAGCAGCATGCCGCCGATCAGCGGACCGAACGCCGCGCCACCGGACCCCACCGCCGCCCAGACGCCAAGCGCAATGTTACGATCGCGCGCATCGACAAACAGCGTACGGATCCCGGCAAGCGTAGCCGGAATGATCATCGCCGCGCCGATGGCCAGCGAGGCGCGGGCCGCAATCAGCCACCCTGCCGACGGGGCAAACGCGGCCGCCAGGGACGACAGGCCAAACAGCGTACTGCCCATCATGAGCAGGCGTTTAAAACCAATCCGATCGCCCAGGGCACCCATCGGCAGCACCATTCCCGCCATCACCAGCGAGTAAATATCAATGATCCACAGCAATTCATTGCCGCTGGCGCCCAGCGTCATGCTCAATGTCGGCGCCGCCACGTGCAGCACCGTCGCGTCGATCGCCACCGGAATATACACCAGTACGATAATCACTAACGCTAACCACTGACCAAACATAAATTTCCTTTTCATTGCAAATATGGACACATGTCCAGAATGCGATCCTACGGAAAGTTGAACGCGTGTCCAGCTTTTTGTTACACTCGTTTCGTTCCCATTGAGAGTGAGTCAACATGCGATATCTGAGCAAGGATGAACGGCGGGAAGCCATCTTACAGGCCGCCATGCGCGTGGCGCTGGCTGAAGGACTGACGGCCATGACGGTACGCCGCATTGCGGCTGAAGCCGGGGTCGCGACTGGACAGGTTCACCATCATTTTACCTCCGGTGGGGAGCTAAAATCGCTGGCCTTCGTTCGGCTGATCCGTGCGTTACTGGATGCCGACGTGGTGGGTGAAAACGCCAGCTGGCGGGAGCGGCTGCACGCTATGCTCGGCAGCGATGATGGCGGGTTTGAGCCCTATATTCGCCTGTGGCGGGAAGCGCAGCTCCTGGCCAGCCGCGACGCTGACATTAAAAGCGCCTATGTGATGACCATGGAGATGTGGCATCAGGAGACCGTGGCGATTATCCGCGCCGGGGCGGAGGCCAACGCGTTTACGCTTACCGATCGGGCGGAAAATATTGCCTGGCGGTTGATTGGGCTGGTGTGTGGTCTTGACGGGATGTATGTCCTGAATATGCCTGAGATGGATGACGCGGCGTTTACTCAGCATCTCGACAAGCTGATCTCCCTCGAATTGGGTTAATACTCCTGAAGGACGGGCTGGGCAATCTGGGCGCGTGATGCCGCTGATCGCCGTTGATTTTGTCGGGTGGCGGCTACGCCTTACCCGACCTACGTTCCGGTTCCTCCAGGCCCGGTAAGGCATAACCGCCACCGGGCTGAAATTAACTTATTGAACCTCCGGTGAGCAGAGAGAGAATAAATAACAGCAACAACACCGCGACGATCAACCCGAACGCAAGCAGCACAGCATGAAAGGTAAGCGTTAGCCCTGAGAATAGCAGTGCCCCAGAGATACCCCAACGGCTCTCCTTGCACATTCCTCCGATGAACGAAAGTCCCAGTGCCAGAACAGCGAGAATAATCCCGGCGTTAAGAAGAATGCTGTCAATATCAACCTTCGTTTTTTCGGTTCGGGCAGCAGGACGCTCTCCCTTTAGCCCCGCAATTACCCCTTGTTTTACAGCCGACACTTTCTCAGCAACAATAACCTCAAGCGCTGGCGGCTTTGGAGAAAACGGTCCGAATGAAAACTGCACGATTGAGAGAATGAGTGCAATTCCCCCCAGAAACATTCCCAATGAACTGAATTTATTTCGTAATACGATTTCCATATCAACATGCCTTCGAGTAATGCCGCCGCGTGGACTGTAGGCCCGGTAAGGCGTAGCCGCCACCGGGCGATTAATACTGCAGCATGCCGTGCTGCATCAGGAAACCCCACCACGGTATGCCGAGGAACATGTGGACTAAAAACGTGCCCAGCGCCACGATTGTGCCGATTGTCCACCATGACTTAATGTCGTTATAGCCGGAGGCGAAGATAATTGGACCTGCCGCGCCACCATAGTGGGTGATACAGCCACCATACGAGTTGGAAAACAGAATGGCAAGCGCCAGCAGTACGGGCGCCGTGCCGGTGACCAGCCCCACGGTGGCTAAGACCGGCACCATGGCCGCCACGTAGGCCCCGCCGGAGGCAAAGAAATAGCGAACCAGTACGCTGAGAAACACGATAATCACGATGGTCATATTACCGGCGCTGAGGAAATCCAAATGCGCTGACAGGAAATCAGCCAGCCAGCGGAAAAAGCCCTCTTTGCTCAGGGTGGCGCTCAGACCAATGATGCCTCCGTACCACATCAGGGTATTCCAGCCACCTTTATTTTTCTGAACATCACTCCAGCCGATAATATTAAACAGCAGTGCCGCCCCCATCGCGATAATGGCGACAGCGGATTCATTCAGTCCAAGATGGCGAGAAAAGATCCAACCCAGTAACGCGGCGATAAAAATCACCACCAGCCCTTTCTCTTTGAGACTCATCGCTCCCAGGCTTTTCAGCCCATCAGTCGCAATCGCGACATTATCAATCTTTTTAATTTCCGGCGAGGCGACGCGGTAACAAATATAGGGAATAATACACAGCATCAATAATCCCAACGGGGCACCCGCCAGCATCCAGCCGATCCAGCTAATATGTATATGGAAAATGTCGGAAATAAGCTGTAGCGCTAATGCGTTCCCGGCAAAACCGGTTAAAAACATATAGCTGGTCGTTTTAGTCACCATATAGACATTGACCATTAAATAACGTCCGGCCTTGCGCGGTGACTCTTGTGGCGTTGACCCCAGCACGGTCGCGATACTGTTAATAATAGGGAAAACCACCCCACCTGCCCGCGCGGTATTTGAGGGCGTGGCGGGTGCCAGCACCAAATCCAGCAAGGCGGTTACATAGCCCAGTCTCAGCGTCGTGCTGCCAAATTTCAGGATAAACCAGTAGGCAAGGCGTTTTCCCAGACCGGTGGTGACAAACGCCGCGCTAAGAGTAAAGGCGCTGAACACAAGCCAGGTGGTGCCTGAGGCGTATCCGCTAAGAACATCCATGGATTTCACGGGAGAATCGGGGAATTTGGTCACGGTAAAACAGGTTAATGCGACCGCGACCAGCATGATGACAGGTTCAGGATAGGGTTTAATTACCAGCCCTACGATTGCGGAAAGATAAATGCCTGCCAGGATCCACGCCTCTTTGGTTAATCCATCAGGCGGAGGAATAAATATTGATAATAATATAATAATGGCAAGTAAGATTGTTTTTAAAACATTGGATTTAAGCATATCTCACCCATGAGAAAAGGGTCCCTGAATAGCAGAGACCACTCCTGCGAGAGGTCTCTGCCGGCTAAATAATATTTATCAAACAAATAACAAAGAATTACACGGTAACAATCTGGATATTATCACCTTTTGTGGTTTGATATTCAGCCAGGGTGTCAAAACTGAGATAACGATAGATATTTTCATGGGCGTCATGAAGTTTATCGGTATAGCGAAAATACTCGTCAACGGTGGGCATTTTACCCAGGATAGCCGCAACGGTACTTAATTCAGCGGACGCCAGGAAGACTTTGGCATTTGTTCCCAGGCGATGCGGGAAATTTCGGGTGGACGTTGATACCACGTGACTCCCTTCGCGCACCCTCGCCTGGTTCCCCATACAGAGTGAACAGCCCGCGGGCTCAATGCGCGCGCCCGATTGAATAAACTGATTAAAATAGCCTTCACGAGAGAGTTGTTGGGCATCCATTTTTGTCGGCGGAGCGAGCCACAAACGCGCCTGACTTTCGCTGGCCTCGGCCATGATTGTCCCGGCCGCGCGGAAATGGCCGATATTGGTCATGCAGGAGCCAATAAAGACCTCTTCTATCGGCGTGTTGGCCACCTCAGAAAGCAGGCGGGCATCATCCGGATCGTCCGGCGCGCAGACCACCGGTTCGGTGATCTCATTGAGGTCAATCTCAATGACGGCCGCGTATTCCGCATCTGGATCGGCGCAGAGCAGCGACGGGTTAGCCAGCCAGGCCTCAATCTCCGCGATACGACGTTCAAGCGTGGCGGCGTTTTCGTACCCCTGCTGAACCATCCAGCGCAGCAGAGCCGCATTGGAGCGCAGGTATTGCGCCACCTTCTCTTCCGCCAGGCGCATCACGCAGGCGGCAGCGGACCGTTCAGCCGACGCGTCGGCCAGTTCAAACGCCTGCTCTGCACTTAATGCTTCCAGCCCCTCGATTTCGAGGATTCGGCCCGAGAAAACATTGCGCTTATTCTTTTTCTCGACCGTCAGCAGCCCCTGTTTTCTGGCATACAGCGGAATAGCGTGAACAAGATCGCGCAGGGTGATGCCTTTTTGCATCTCACCTTTAAAGCGAACCAGCACCGATTCCGGCATATCCAGCGGCATAATGCCCGTTGCCGCGGCGAACGCCACCAGTCCGGAGCCGCCCGGGAAGGAGATCCCCAGCGGGAAACGGGTATGGGAATCAGCACCGGTGCCTACCGTATCCGGCAGCAGCATGCGGTTTAACCAGGAGTGGATAATGCCGTCCCCCGGTTTGAGCGCCACCCCGTTACGGTGGGTGATAAACTGCGGCAACGTTTCATGCAGCCGAACATCCACCGGCTTTGGATACGCAGAGGTGTGGCAAAAAGACTGCATCACCAGATCGGCTGAAAACGTCAGGCACGCCAGATCGGTCAGCTCATCACGCGTCATCCCGCCGGTGGTATCCTGTGAACCGACTGTCGAAATTTTTGGCTCGCAATACTGTCCGGGACGGATCCCCGCGACGCCGCAGGCTTTACCCACCATCTTCTGGGCCAGCGTAAAACCGGCGGTGGAAGGCGCAGGTGCCGCAGGCTGGCGGAAGACCTCAGAAGGCGCAAGCTTCAGCGATTCCCGCGCTTTCGCCGTCAGGCTGCGTCCGATAATCAACGGGATCCGCCCGCCGGCACGCACTTCATCCAGCAGCACCTCGGTTTTAAGCGTAAAGGTCGTCACCAGACGCTGGCTTTCGGTCTCACGAATTTCGCCTTTCCTGGGATAAAGATCGATCAGCATCCCGGTCGTCAGCGTGGAGACATCCATCTCTACCGGCAAGGCACCGGAATCTTCGAGCGTATTAAAGAAAATGGGGGCGATCTTGCCGCCAAACACAAACCCGCCGTTGCGTTTATTCGGCACGAAAGGAATATCGTTCCCGATGTGCCATAAGATGGAGTTGGTGGCGGATTTACGTGACGATCCGGTTCCCACAACGTCGCCAACATAGACCAGCGGCCAGCCAGCCGCTTTTAATTCTGCCAGCTGGCGCAACGGCCCGCGCGCGCCGGGATCATCTGGCTCAACCCCTTCCCGGGCGTTACTGAGCATGGAGAGCGCATGCAGCGGAATATCCGGCCGTGACCATGCCTCCGGTGCCGGAGACAAATCGTCAGTATTGGTCTCACCGGGCACCTTAAATACCTTCAGGGTGATTTTTTCCGCCATCGCCGGGCGGCGGGTAAACCATTCGGCATTGGCCCACGCGTGAAGCACCGCTTTCGCATGGACGTTACCGGCCATCGCTTTGGCTTCAACCTGGCTGAATTTTTCGAAAATGAGGATGGTCGTAGAGAGCTGCTGTGCGGCCAGCGGCGCCAGGTCCGGATGGTCAAGCAGCGCAATCAGCGGCTGGACATTATAAC
Source organism: Enterobacter sp. K16B (assembly GCF_020216105.1). Classification (NCBI taxonomy): domain Bacteria; kingdom Pseudomonadati; phylum Pseudomonadota; class Gammaproteobacteria; order Enterobacterales; family Enterobacteriaceae; genus Enterobacter; species Enterobacter sp. K16B. The sequence goes on along the minus strand of NZ_JAIWJZ010000001.1, from coordinate 7,009 downwards.
CGCCCTGCATGGTACCCAGCAGCGTGGTGGCCGCGTCGGGAGAGAGACCGTTAACACGGTAGTCCTGCAACGCCACCTTAAATAAAAACTCGGCTTTTAACTTTGCCGCAGGATCGACACCCGGTGGGACGCAGTGGGTTAATAAATCGATTAATTGCGGGTGATGTGTCGGCGCATCGTGAAGTAAACGCTGGATCAGCGCCGCTGTCTGTTCCGCTGTTAACGGTTTCGCCGGAATGCCCACCTCCTGGCGGGCTTTCAGGTGCTGAGTGTAATCATCTAACATAGGTTCTCCTGTTAAAGCTAAAGTTGTTCACAAAATTCTGTTAGTCGTTCAAGTCCGTAAGGCCATTCACCGTGGCCAGATTCGGCATTAATATGTCCGGCCTCGCCGATATCGATTAACTGCCCCTTCCAACAGGCAGCCCAGAACTGCGCGCGGGAGAAGCGCATCAGGGGATCGTTTCTGCTGGCAAACATCAGGCAGGGAACCGGTAATGGCGCAGGCTGAATGGCCTCTTCAAGGCCGAAAAACGCGGGCTCTGCCGGTGCGACCATCACCACCCCGGCGACGTTTACCGGTCGCGTTTGCAGCAGCCGACACGACGCCAGCGCACCAAAGCTATGCCCGACGAGGATGGCGGGCAGCGGGCACTGCGTCAGCTCCCGGGTAATGGCGGAGATCCAGTTTTCAATATCGGGCTCGAACCAGTTTTTCTGCTGAATTCGCGTCCAGAAAGGAAAACGTCGCCCCCAGCAGCTTTGCCAGTGATGTTCATCGCTGTCTCTCAGACCCGGCACCAGAACCACGGTATAGACGCTACTGAGCTGCTGGAGGCGTTGTTCAATCATGACGTTTTCCTTTTCGATTATTCGGAGGGAAACTGTGACAATAACCATCCGACGGCGATAAGATCTGCGCTCCCACCCGGGCTTAAATTCCGGCGAATAAACTGAGCGTCCATGCGGGTTAAGGCGTGAACTAATTTCTCCGGCGTCAGATGTTTCACCGCTAAAAGTCGTCTGGAATAGCGTCTGGCATAATTCAGCCCTTCGGGTCCCCCCCGTGAAACAAGATTGGTATCCGGATTCGCCGCCATCAGCCCGAGCAACATCCTCAGTAACGCGTCGTCCTCAGAGGCTCCCTGGCGCAGTGCCATTTCAAAGTGAGGCAGCCCAGCGTGGCGGACGGTGGCAAAACCGCTTTCAGCTTCCCCTCGGGCGCCGGTTAAACCGTAGGCCAGGAACTGTTGCTCGCCCTTCGTTTTCGCAACGCCGCGATTCTTCAGCTCCAGTTCAACGATGCCAGCGCAAATCGCCCTGCTCTCATCGCACAGGCTGCGTTGCGTGAGGCTTTCCTGCCTTTGCGTCAGACGCCCCGCCGCGGCACAGAGCAGCCCCAGGGAGAAGATGCCGCCTTTATGGGTATTCACCCCGCCGGTGGCGTTGAACATCGCCTGCTCGCAGGCCAGACCGACCGGCCTTATTGCCCGCAGCGTTTGCGGCCCGGTAAGGCGGGCCGTCTCCCTGCCGACGTTAAAGAACGCGGTGAACCACGGGGCAATGGCCGCGATACTGGCCATAAACAGCGCGTAATTCATATCGCGATGCGCTCCGCTGTTTTCGCGATCCACCAGGCCCGGTTTCGGGGTTAAGCGGATTTCCCGGTACAGAGCCTCGACCGCCAGCGCCGCGACGCTCTGCTGGGGGGCTGACGTATTACAGCTGGCAAGCGAAGTAGTCATCGGTTAACGCCTCAATTACACGCATAAGCTCGGGCAGGGAATGGCGTCGCATACGCGAGCAGACATGAGCAGGTTCATGACAGATAAAACATCTGCGCATCGGCTGCTGGATGGCGCTTCTTTTCAGCAGTCCCGTTTTCGGACACAACACGTCGATATCCCACAGGCGTCCCAGAGGATGGTTATCTTCGAGATGCGCGGTGACGTGCTTGATCATCCAGGCCGGGGCCGCCACCGACCAGAGCGCTTCCGGCCCGGTGATCGGCTGCAGAGTCTGCTGGCGACAGACCGTCCACTGATGCGTGCGGAATAGCTCACCGAGCGCCTCATTCGCAACGGCCATCACCCGTCGGGCCAGACCGGTATCCTTCACCGCCCCCGGCCAGACCAGCGTGACGGATATCACGGTATGATCCGACTGAAACAGCCACGCCTGCTGTCGGCGTGCGCGCTGCTCTTTTGACGTCAGAACCTGTTCCAGCGAAACAGAGGTATTCGATGCGTTATCCGTCATGGGGATCACTCCTTCACCTGGTGAACCACATCAATTACGCTGCCGTCGCGGTAGCGCACCACGCCAACGATCCGGTCGGTAAACGCCACCGGCTTAGGCTCACCCGAGATAAGCAACGCCTTCTGGTACAGCGCCTCGATGTCGACGACGGTCAGCCCGGCGTGAATCAGGCGTTCGCGGACCTCCGGGCGCGCCGGGTTAACGGCAATACCGTGATCGGTAACCAGAACGTCGATACTCTCCCCCGGTGTTACCAGGGTGGTGACCTGCCTGACAACGGTTGGAATGCGGCTGCGGATCAGCGGAGCAACTACAATGGTGAGATTGGCCGCCGCCGCGACATCGCAATGCCCGCCTGACGCGCCGCGCATCACCCCGTCGGAACCGGTGAGGACATTGACGTTGAATTGTGTGTCCACCTCCAGCGCGCTGAGGATGACCACATCGACCCTGTCGCAGCAGGCGGCTTTGGCCGCCGGGTTGGCGTAGACGTTAGTGGAGATTTCAACATGGTTGGGATTGACCGCCATGGAGGCCGCCGCCGCACCGTCAAAGCTTTGCGTATCGAGGATCTTTTCAATTAAGCCCTTTTGATGCAGATCGACAATGCTGCCGGTGATCCCGCCGAGCGCGAACCGGGCGACAATATTGTGTTTGCGCATCCGAGCCTCCATAAACCGCGTACAGGCGGTTGATGCCGCACCTGAACCGGTCTGAATGGAAAAGCCGTTGCGGAAATAACCAGAGTGTTCGATAACGTCGGCAGCAGAACGGGCAATCATCAGTTCGCGTGGATTACTGGTCACCCTGGCGGCGCCGACGCTGATTTTGGCCGGATCGCCGACGCCCTCAATCTGCACCACATAGTCAACCCGATCCTGAACGATACTGGCCGGCAGATTAGGGAATGGCTTCAGGGTTTCGGTAAGCAGGACCACCTTTTTGGCATACTGCGCATCGACCATGGCGTAACCCAGCGAGCCGCACTGCGAGGTACCGCCGTTGCCGCTGGCATTGCCATATTCATCGCAGCAGGAGACCGCCAGAAAAGCGATATCAATGGTAATTTCGCCCTTCTGAATCAGATTCACCCGTCCGCCGTGGGAGTGGATCTGTACCGGTTCGTCCATCAGTCCGTGTGAAATCGCGTCCGCGAGTTCACCACGCATCCCGGAGGTGTAGATTTTGCCAATCACGCCATTGCGAATGTGCCCGATAAGCGGCGTATTGCATGACATTAACGAACTGGACGCAAGCGTGAGTCCTTTAAGACCGCGCTGAGCCAGCTTATCCATCACATAGTTGATCACCTTGTCGCCTTCGCGGAACGCGTGATGGAAGGAGACGGTCATGCCGTCATGCAGATCGCAACGGTCCAGCACCTCGTCCACGCTGGCAAAAAGTTTGCGCTGATATTTTTGCTGTGTATCAGAAAGATACGGCGTCGTCGCGTTAGCGCCGCTGAAGGCGACGTATTCACGACGCGTGCCGGGAATGTGGTGCAGGGTTTCAGTGAGATTTTTCATTATTCATCCTGTCGCTTGCGAAAAAAGGTGATTACTGACGAATGCCAGAGGCATTTTTGCGTTCGATAACAACACGGGCATGGTTGATAATCGGCGCGTCGATCATTTTGCCGTTCAGCGAGATCACCCCGAGTCCGTTGCGTTCGCCCTCTTCTGCGGCGGCAAGCACGCGCTGTGCGTAATCCACTTCTTCCTGGGTGGGGGCGTAGGCGTTATGAAGAATTTCAATTTGTCGCGGGTTAATCAGCGATTTTCCGTTGAAGCCCATCCGGCGGATAAGATCCACCTCTTTCAGGAAACCGGCCTCGTCATTCACGTCGGCGTACACCACATCGAACGCGTCAATACCGGCTCCGCGCGCGGCATGTAATACCGCACAGCGGGCATAGAACAGCTCTGTCCCGTCGCCCCGCTCGGTTTGCATATCCATCACATAATCAAAAGCGGCCAGCGCAATACCCATTAAACGGTCGGACGATTTCGCAATGGCGACCGCATTAATAACCCCCACGGCAGATTCTATTGCGGCCATTAATTTCGTGGAGCCAACAGGACGGCCGCAGGTTTCTTCAATGCGGACGATTTCACGTTCGAGCTGATAGATATCTTCCGGAGAGTCGGTTTTCGGCAGACGAATAACATCCACCCCTGCCCTGACGGCAGCTTCAAGATCCTTTAAACCGAAAGGAGTATTTAGCGGGTTAATTCGAACAACGGTTTCAATATCGTTGTACATCGGGTGTTGCAGGGCATGAAATACCAGAAGACGGGCGCTGTCTTTTTCTTTCAGCGCCACGGCATCTTCCAGGTCAAACATAATGGAGTCTGGTTTATAGATAAATGCCGTCGACAACATGGCAGCACTTGAACCGGGAATAAATAACATACTGCGGCGTAACTTTTTCATTATAACGTTTCCCATGCAATGTCTTCCCGGGCTGTCCCTCTGAGCAGTGCAGCCTGCACGCGGGCGCGGATCACGCAGTCCAGCGCGCCTTTATCATCAATAATGATCTGCCCCTGTTCGATGTTGAACGCAGAGAGCGTTTCATTCACCACTTCTGCAATTCGGTCGCCGAATTGCTTATAGACTTCGCTGTGGATGACCACGTCCAGCCCGCTCTCATCGGGGCTGACCTTAACCATGAGGTCGCTGGACTCCAGCGTTCCCGCCATCGCGGCTTGTACAATTTTCATATCCATTTTCCTGTGGTAATGCGCTTAAACCGCTGCCGTCAGCGGCTCGGATAAGCAACGCTGATGCTGCACTCCGTTATTCAGAAACGCGCGCGTGGTGGCTGGCACCATGCGGCTGGCGGCAGCGATGTTGTTTTCTTTTAATAAACGACGAACAGCTGAAGCCGAGACCGGCACATTAAAGCCATCCGTTTTTCTTTCTATTTCGTGGACGCAAATACGGGGCGCCGCGCTGGTTTCGTCTTCCAGCCAGCGATGCATTGCCCGGTTATATTCAGCGGTTAACGGACAGAACGGTTCGGTACCCACGAAACGATGATGAATATTCAACGCCGGGGCGATGTAATTTCTGAACAGCAGGAGGTCAATGGCCGCGTAGACTTTATCAATGACCTGCTTGTCTTTCAGGAAATAGCCCGGGAAGGTGCCACGAGAAATAATATACGCAGACCCCGGATGCACCGTGACGTTAGGAATATGCAGCGAACCGTCCCTGACCATCGCGAAGCGTTCTTTAAATGAAAACGCGGAGACATCTTCCTGAACCACGAAAACATGCAAGTGGTCGCACCGGCTTGCTGCATGCTCGATCAGATATTGATGGCCCAGGGTGAACGGATTCGCGTTCATCACAATCGCGCCAATAGTATTTCCCGGCACGAGATGATGACGGCGAAGTTCGCTGCAATAACGATGAATCCCCACCGGCGTATTTTCCATTAATGCCGCACGCTTCCCGACCGTCACCAGCGGATAAAAGCCGCATCCGCGAAATGACTTCACGTTATCCGGACAGGTAAAGAGAAAGAGTTGATGTTCACCGTTCTGTGCCGCCTGCAGTTCGGCCTCATGGATTAACGTCAGGATTAACGACGTGCCCCGCCACCCGGCATCTACTGCTATGCACTTCAACGTGTTACCCGCAATGCCGGTGCAGGCGACAAGATGGCGCTGATAGCGGGCAACAATAAATTGCGCAATATCGTCATCAATACCTAAACCGTTGCGGGCCAGGAAAGCGGCAACCTCCTCTCTGGCCTGAGCGTTACCGGCGTTAATAACCTCAAACTCGGGTGTTCTGGCGCTGAACATCTTCTCTCTCCTGGGCGTTTAGACAGCGAGCTCTTCCGGCTGCGGTTGAGCTTCCACAATGGTGTTCATCAGGCGACCAAGGTTTTCGATCTCAACTTCAACGCGATCGCCATGGTGCATAAACAGCGGCGGATTACGCTTTTTGCCGACGCCGCCTGGCGAACCGGTAATAATGACGTCGCCAGCGCTGAGAGAGGTGAACGTACTGATGTAGGCGATAAGATCCGCCACTTTGTGGATCATGCTGCCGGTGGAGTCATTCTGAACCAGCATACCGTTCAGCCAGGTATGAATGGTCAATGCATGTGGATCGGGGATCTCATCCGCCGTGGTCATGTAGGGGCCGAAGGCGCCGGTTTGCGTCCAGTTTTTACCGGCAGTGAACCAGGCGTGCTGCCAGTCGCGAACGGAACCATCCATATAGCAGCTGTATCCCGCGACATGGCTGAGTGCGTCATTCACGTCAATCCGGCTGCCAGGTTTACCGATAATAACGGCCAGCTCGCCTTCATAATCGAATTCGCTGGAGAGAACCGGTTTTATCACCGGCTGAGCATGCCCGGTTTGTGAATCAGGAAAGCGAATAAACAGCGTGGGCGCATTATTGGTCTCGGCAAACTCTTTTCTTTTTTCAGCGTAATTCATGCCAACGCAGAATATCTTTCCTGGCTCTTCAATAACGGGTAAAAAGGTAATCTCTTCAGGCATGATATCCACAGGGCAATCGAGATATTGCCTGGCAACGTCAACCGCATCCCACTGAAGGAGATCTTTCAACGTGGCGTAGTGATGGCCGATTTTATTACCCAAATCGATAATGCCGGATGGTGTATAAATCCCGTAGCTTTTACGGCCCTGATGAATATAACTTGCTAATTTCATGATGATACCCGATTGATATACATATTCGTTCTGTGTTCACGCCCTGAGGCGTG
>NZ_JAIWJZ010000019.1:0-27726 GCF_020216105.1 Enterobacter sp. K16B | reverse complement strand
GCGCCCCCAGCCAGGGAATGCTCCCCAGCCCCGGCACGCTGTCACTGCCGGTTTTGTTCTTCTGCGAAAAAATTCCGCCCAATGCCAGCGTTTCTCCACTTTTTACCTCAACCTGCGTCTCTATCTCTTGTTTGTCGATAGCCAGCGTTTCGCCGTCAGCCTGCTGCAGGACCTGTCCTGGCATATTTTCGCTGATGTGCAATTTCAGGCGCACGCGTCCCCCCGGCAATACCACCGGCGTCACTTCCATCCCCAGTACGGCCTCTTTGAACTCAACGGAGGTGGCGCCGCTTTCCCCGCTGGAGACCTGATAAGGGATCTCGCTCCCCTGTTTGATACTGGCCGACTGCATATGCGAGGCCAGCAGTCGCGGGCTGGCAATAATATCGACCTGCTGTTTTTGCTCCAGCGCAGACAGTTCCAGATCCAGCAGCCGACCGTTGATCCGCCCGATATTAAACCCTACGTGGCTGGTGGCGCTGGCCACGGACAGATCGCTGCCAAGCGTCGTGAGCTGTCCCACCTTCCCCGCGTCGGTGGCATCGGCGAGCGCCCACTTCACCCCCAGTTCACGCAGGCTTTTTTCAGTTATGGTCACAATATGCGCCGCCAGCTCTACCTGCTCGACGGGAATGTCCATCTGACTGGCCCAGCGCACCAGCGTATCCACCACCGTCTGGCTATCCCGAATCAGCAGGCGATTGGTCCGTTTGTCGACAGATAAACTTCCCTTTGGGCTCAGGAGTTTTTCCGCTGCTTTTTGCAGCTCTCCGGCATCGGCATAGGAAAAAGGGATGCTATGTGAAACCAGCGGCGCATCAAGCTGTCGACGCGCCTTCTCCTGTTCTGAACGTTCCCGCTGTTCACGCTGCCAGGCTGCGGTATGAACATAGAAAATGCCCCCCTCCTCGCGCAAAACGAGTCCGGCGCTGGAGACAACCGTCTGAAGCGCCTGCCGCCAGGGGACATGCGTCAGGTTAAGCGAAAGCGTGCCGCTGACATCAGGCGATACCACCAGATTACGGCTCTCCTGAGTGGCCAGCGACTGCAACACCTGAACGACCGGAACATCATCCACCACCAGCGTGACCGGCTTTGGCGCGGCGGCCCACAGCGGATGGCTGAACATCAGCAGCAACAGCGTTATCCGTAAATTCATTCTTCTCGATTCCTTCTCGTTGCCACGTCCACTGGACGGGTTCACAGGTGTCTCCCACCTCAACAACCAGTTCCGATTCAGTAATGGCAGTTATTTGCCAGCCCGCCGGGAAGCGCTCATCCATTTTTAGTCGGTGCCAGCGCTTTTGCCCATCCTGCAAAATGCCGATAGCCTCGCGTCCCCCCACCATGCCGCGATAGCGCCACTGCGTCAGTTCACCCGTCGCGCAGGGATCGTCCGGCGGGCGAAAGGGATCGCGCATGCCGGTCAACAGCAATACTGAGCACACCAGCCAGTATCGTGTGCTATTTCGCATGATCCAGCTCCAGCCGCAGGCGTAACGCCTTACCTTCAGGTGCAATAGCGAAAGCCGCAATCTCGACATCCCGCTGCGCCAGCCGGGAAAAAAGCCCCGGGATGGCCTGCCACTCCGCCTCCAGCGTCAGCTCTCCTCCGTTCTGCAGCGGCTTCCAGTGAACCAGCGTCGTCTCATCCCCCTGAAAATCAAGCGGCGAAAACGGCTTCATTTCTGGTGCTTGCGCAGTTTCTGTGCGCAGCGGCACCGTGCTGACGACAGGCCATAACGATGCGTTGGTCCTCGCCTCCTGGATCAGCTGGCTTTGTCGTTCAGCACACTGTCTCTCTACCGGTCTGAGCAGGGTGCCCCACGCAGCGAGCCCTGCCAGGAAAGTGCTCAGACACCAGCAGAGACCGCGGATCCAGGGACGGCTTTCGCACCAGCGCTCCAACAGGATATTCACGCGTTACCCCTCGCTAAGATGAAAGGTGAACGACCAGCGCCCCTGGCTATCCTGCCGAAGCTCACCCGCTGTCCCGGGGGTAAAGCCCGGGAGTTGTCCAAGCGCATCACGCAGCGCAGACAGGACCGGCAGGGTGGTGGCAAACCCGGTAAACATCAGAGCGGGAGGCTGGTAGCGCAGTTCCGTGAGCCAGACCTGCGCAGGAAGGGTGGCGGACAGCGACTCCAGCACCGGCTGCCATGCGCGCCGCTGGCGTGCAGGGCTCTGCGCGGGTGTCGCGAGTCTCTGGCGAGCAACGAGGCCGTGCTGCACGGACTGTATCCCCGTCAGATCCGTTTGCAGGGCGTGCAGCCGCAAAAGCGGGTTCATCCGCAAACAGGCGATGGTCGTGACCATCAACAGCGACGTGCAGACAAACGTTGCTCCCCAGAAACGCAGGCATCGCGCGCGCCGCTGCTGCCGCCACGGCAGAAAATTCGTGATGCTCATGCGGGCACCTCACTCATGGCTAACGCCAGCGCAACGGTATAGTCCGCGCCGCATTCCGGTAACGGGGCATGGCATCGCTGCAGGGTTTCCCATGGATTACGCTGGCTATCAAACAGCGCGATATCCGCCGGCTCCACAGCCAGCAACGCTGAGAGCTCAACCACGTTTTCAGCTTCTGCGGCAACACGGCGCCCCCACTGGTGGCGCATCGCCCAGAGCCACTGCCGTTCATCCCGCCAGACGACACACTGCGCCGGTGCCACCGCCGGAAGAAGATTCTTCAGCGCACTGGCATCCGGGGTAATGGTTGCCAGCCGCAAACGTAACGTTTTGGCCAGCGTCAGCAAGGTTTCAACCTCGTTGTTTTGTGCCGCAGTCACGTGAAATGTGCTGCTGAAGGTGTCCTGCGCGTAATCGAAACAGAGCGTATCGGCAGACATCTCCAGCTCCCGCGCCAGCGCCGCGCCAAGCCATGAGAGCTGTTCGCTGTCGCGCAGCGCAATGGCCGGGCGGGGAAGCGACCTTTGCAGAGTGCGCGCTGCCGGAAAAGAGAGAAAAATCCGGTGATAGTGTGGCAACGTTTTCCGCCAGTCGCGTAACGCATCAATCAGCTGTTCTGGCTGATAAATCTTGCCGTCACCAATGATCCCTTCGGCCAGAGGAACGGCCCACCAGCGGCGCAGGCACCAGCCCGACTTCTCTCTTACCAGCGCGACGATCAGTACCCTATCCTGTTGAATATGAACGCCCGTTTGCCATGTTTTAAAAGCCATGTTTCACGATCTCCTTATCGCCCGTCGCCTTGACGGCTATATCAATGAATCAGGCTTGCCTTTATACTACCGCGCGATTGTTTAGAAACTGCCCAAGTGAAACCAAATGGGAAATCTCCGGTGAAGTTCGTAAAGTATTTATTTATCCTTGCAGTCTGTTGCATTCTGCTGGGAGCAGGCTCGATTTACGGTTTATACAAATATATTGAGCCACAGCTACCTGATGTCGCCACGCTTCGCGATGTGCGTCTCCAGATCCCGATGCAGGTCTATAGCGCCGATGGCGAATTAATGGCGCAGTATGGCGAGAAGCGTCGTATCCCGCTGACCTTAAACCAAATTCCGCCAGTGATGGTGAAAGCCTTTATCGCCACAGAGGACAGCCGTTTTTACGAGCACCACGGTGTCGATCCGGTGGGGATTTTCCGTGCCGCGAGCATTGCGCTGTTCTCTGGCCATGCCTCCCAGGGGGCAAGTACCATTACGCAGCAGCTGGCGCGTAACTTCTTCCTCAGCCCTGAAAAAACGCTGATACGTAAGATCAAAGAGGTGTTCCTTGCGATCCGTATTGAGCAGTTGCTGAGCAAAGACGAGATCCTTGAGCTGTACCTCAATAAAATCTACCTGGGCTACCGTGCCTATGGCGTGGGGGCGGCCGCGCAGGTGTACTTCGGTAAGCCTGTTGAGCAGCTCACCCTAAGCGAAATGGCAACCATCGCCGGTCTGCCAAAAGCGCCGTCAACCTTTAACCCGCTCTACTCGCTCGATCGCGCCACCGCGCGTCGCAATGTCGTCCTGTCACGTATGCTGAGCGAAGGCTACATTAGCCAGAGTGAGTACGAGCAGGCGCGCAACGATGTCATTGACGCCAACTACCATGCCCCTGAGATCGCCTTCTCTGCCCCTTATCTGACCGAAATGGTTCGCCAGGAGATGGTGAACCGCTATGGCGATAAGGCCTATGAAGATGGCTACCGCGTTTACACCACCGTTACCCGCAAAGTGCAGCAGGCGGCTCAGGACGCGGTGCGCAACAACGTGATGGATTACGACATGCGTCACGGCTATCGCGGCCCGTCAAACGTGCTCTGGAAAGTGGGCGAAAGCGCGTGGGACAGCAAAAAAATCACCAGTACGCTGAAAGCGCTGCCGACCTATGGTCCGCTCCTTCCGGCCGTGGTGACGCAGGCCGATCCTCAGGAAGCCGTGGCAACGCTCGCGGATGGGACATCCGTCTCCCTGCGTATGGAGGGGATTCGTTGGGCGCGTCCGTACCGTTCGGATACCCTGCAGGGCGCAACACCGCGTAAAGTGACCGATGCAGTCCAGACCGGACAACAAATCTGGGTGCGCAAGGTGGGCGATGCCTGGTGGCTGGCACAGGTGCCGGACGTCAACTCCGCCCTGGTCTCCATCAACCCACAGAATGGCGCCGTGCTGGCGTTGGTCGGTGGATTCGATTTCAACCAGAGCAAATTTAACCGCGCCACTCAGGCGCTGCGTCAGGTGGGTTCCAACATTAAGCCGTTCCTCTACACGGCGGCAATGGATAAGGGCCTGACCCTGGCCAGTATCCTTAACGACGTGCCTATCTCCCGCTGGGATGCCGGAGCAGGTTCCGACTGGCAGCCGAAGAACTCCCCTGCGGAATATGCCGGCCCTATTCGTCTTCGTCAGGGTCTGGGACAGTCGAAGAACGTGGTGATGGTGCGAGCCATGCGCGCGATGGGCGTCGACTATGCCGCTGAGTATCTGCAACGCTTCGGTTTCCCGGCGCAGAACATCGTGCGTACCGAATCGCTGGCGTTAGGCTCTGCGTCATTCACCCCGCTTCAGGTGGCGCGTGGATATTCCGTGATGGCCAACGGCGGCTTCCTGATTGACCCGTACTTCATCAGTAAAATTGAGAACGATCAGGGCGGCGTGCTGTTTGAGGCGAAGCCGAAAATTGCCTGTGCAGAGTGCGATATTCCGGTGATTTACGGTAATACACCGAAATCTGACGTGCTTGAGAATAAGGACATGGAAGACCCTGCCGTGTCGCAGGAACAGCCGAACGGCGTTGTACCGCAGCCACAGCTGGAACAGGCTAACCAGGCGCTGGTCGCACAGACGGGTGCGCAGGAATATGCCCCGCATGTGATCAATACCCCGCTGTCATTCCTGATCAAGAGTGCGCTGAACACCAACATCTTCGGTGAACCCGGCTGGCAGGGTACCGGCTGGCGCGCAGGGCGTGATTTGCAGCGCCATGATATCGGCGGTAAAACGGGGACCACCAACAGCTCGAAGGATGCCTGGTTCTCGGGTTACGGCCCGGGCGTGGTGACCTCGGTGTGGATCGGTTTCGACGATCACCGCCGTGATTTAGGTCGTACAACGGCGTCTGGCGCGATTAAAGATCAGATTTCCGGCTACGAAGGCGGCGCGAAAAGCGCGCAACCGGCCTGGGATGCCTACATGAAATCGGTGCTTGAAGGTGTGCCGGAGCAGCCGCTGACGCCACCGCCGGGCGTGGTGACGGTCAATATCGACCGCAGCACGGGCCAGCTCGCCAACGGCGGCAACAGCCGCGAAGAGTATTTCATCGAGGGCACACAGCCAACCACGCAGGCAGTGCATGAGGTGGGTACCGAGATTATCGATAACGGCGAAACGCACGAGCTGTTCTAAATATAAAAATGCCCGGTAAATACCGGGCAAAACATCGCAGGCCGGGTCAGGCGAAGCCACCACCCGGCTTTTTTTATGGACTACAGTCGCCCCTGCCCCTTCAGCCACTCCCGGACCAGGAACAGCGCGCTCACGTTGCGAGCTTCATTGAAGTCAGGGTCTTCAAGCAGATCCATCAGATGCGCCAGCGGCCAGCGAACCTGCGGCAGCGGCTCCGGCTCGTCCCCTTCCAGCGATTCAGGATAGAGGTCTTCAGCCACCACGATATTCATTTTGCTGGAAAAATAGGACGGTGCCATGCTCAGTTTTTTCAGGAACGACAGCTCATTGGCACCAAAACCCACTTCTTCTTTCAGCTCGCGGTTTGCCGCTTCAAAGACGGTTTCGCCCGGGTCGATAAGCCCTTTCGAGAACCCAAGCTCGTAAGATTCCGTTCCCACAGCGTATTCGCGGATCAAAATCAGGTGATCGTCGACAATCGGAACTATCATCACCGCTTCGCGCGACGAGGGGCGCATACGTTCATAAACGCGACGCACACCGTTGCTGAACTCCAGGTCCACACTTTCGACATTAAACAGGCGCGATTTTGCGACAGTTTCAACATTCAGAATGGTGGGTTTTTGTAGTGGTTTGCTCATCTTGATGGGTCTTAGCAGTGAGAACTGGCGTTATTGTGCGATACGCTGCACGGTTTCGGCAATGTCAATCGTTCTTTATTTACATTTGTGCAACGTAGCAGGGATCAATCCTCAATTCAAAACAAATGTCAAGAGGTTGAAATGTTTCCAGGAATTTGCTGATATCGCGCCCTATCAGGCTTTGCTATTATCAGCGGTCACTGGGATGCGCTTCAGAATGCTCAAGTTCGACTCCATACTTGCCGATAGCCAGCCACAGAAACTCATTCAATGTAAAGGTGCTACTGACTTTACCCTAAATAATTCGAGTTGTATGAAGGCGGCGACGCAGCGAATCCTCAGGAGCGTACATCAGTACGTGACTAAGGTGAGCGAGGAAAGCCAACGCACAGACAACTCGAAGTATGACGGGTATACACCTGTAAGAAGATAAGTAAGATGGGGAAAGCATGAGCACCATTTTGATTGTTCTCGCTGCTATGCTGGCCGGCGCATTGGTTGCAGGATGGATCTACAGGCGTCGCGTACAGCGCCGTTACCGTCTGCCCTTTTTGAATGCTTTTGCGGGAGCGAGCACGCGTAAGCTTACACAAGACGAGCGCGATGCGGTTGAAAACTATCTTGAAATACTGAACCGTTCTCAGCTGACCCCTGGGCCGACGGGAGCCACTGCTGCGCCCGTTGCGCTAAAGCTTAATGCGCAAAGCGATACCGTACTTTGCGTGACGCGCTCCATTACGCGGTATGGCATCACCACCGACGACCCGAACAAATGGCGCTATTACCTTGATTCTGTCGAAGTGCATCTGCCCCCGTCCTGGGAGCAATACATTAATGACGAAAACAGCGTTGAGCTGATCCATACCGATTCATTGCCCCTGGTTATCTCACTGAACGGCCACACGCTGAATGAGTACCTTCAGGAAGCCCCGCGTTTTGCGCTTGAGCGCGCAAGTTCAACGCAGGCATCCATCCGTGGCGAAGAGACTGAGCAGATCGAGCTGCTGAACATTCGCCAGGAGACGCATGAAGAGTATGCCCTGAGCCGCCCGGACGGCATTCGTGAAGCCGTTCTGATCGTCGCTGCCTTCCTGCTCTTTTTTGTCTGCCTGCTGACGCCGGATGTGTTTGTCCCCTGGCTGGCCGGTGGTGCGGTGCTGCTGCTGGCTGCCGGGCTATGGGGACTGTTCGCCCCGCCTGCCAAAACCTCGCTGCGAGAGATCCACTGTCTGCGCGGTACGCCCAAGCGCTGGGGTCTGTTTGGTGAAAACGATCAGGAACATCTCAACAATATCTCGCTCGGTATTATCGACCTTATCTACCCGCGTCACTGGCAACCGTGGATTGCGCATGACTTAGGTCAGAAAACCGATATTGATATCTACCTTGACCGCCACGTTGTGCGCCAGGGACGCTTCTTATCCCTGCATGATGAAGTAAAAAATTTCCCGCTTCAGCACTGGCTACGCAGCGCGGTCATTGCCGGCGGCGCTGCGCTGGTCTTTATCATGCTGCTGCTTTTCGTGCCGCTGGATATGCCCATCAAATTCACCCTGTCGTGGATTAAAGGGGCGCAAACCATCGAAGCGACCAGCGTCAATCAACTGGATGAAGCCGGTGTGCGCGTGGGAGACACGCTGCGCCTGAAGGGAACCGGGATGTGTAATATTCACACCCCAGGGGCGTGGAACACACGTCAGAACTCACCGTTCACGCCGTTCGATTGCTCGCAAATTATCTGGAACGACGCACCGCCGCTGCCGCTGCCGGAATCCGAAGTGGTGAACAAAGCCACGGCGCTTACCCAGACGGTCAACCGCCAGCTGCACCCGAAACCGGACGATGATTCGCGCGTCAGCCCTGCGCTGCGCTCGGCCATTCAGAAATCGGGCATGGTTCTGTTGGATGATTTTGGTGACATCGTGCTGAAAACACAGGATCTCTGTGCCTCTCAGGACGAGTGCATACGTCTTAAAAATGCGCTGGTCAACCTGGGGAACAGTAAAGACTGGGACTCGCTGGTGAAGCGTGCCGAAGCGGGACGACTGGATGGCGTTAACGTGCTGCTGCGCCCGGTTAGCGCTGAATCGCTGGATAACCTGGTTGCCACCTCAACATCGCCGTTCATGATGCGCGAAACCACCCGTGCGGCGCAGGCGCTAAACAGCCCGGCACCCGGCGGTTTTGTGATTGTCAGCGATGAAGGCAGCGACCTGGTCGATCAGCCTTACCCGCAGGTCGCGCTTTATGACTACCCGGCGCAGGAACAGTGGAGCCAGTTCCAGCGCCTGGCGCAGATGCTGATGCAGACGCCGTTCAGCGCCGAAGGCATCGTCACGAGTATTTATACCGATGCCAATGGCACCCGTCATGTCGGCCTGCACCGGATGCCGGATAGCGCAGGGTTGTGGCGTTACATCGGCACCTCACTGCTGATGATCGCGATGCTTGCCGCCATTTTCTGGAACGGTGTTATGGCCCTGCGCCGCTACCAGCGCTCGCGCACCCGGCTTGCCGAGATCCAGCAATATTACGAAAACTGCCTCAATCCTAAGCTGATCCCCTCTTCTGAGAGCCTGATCTGATAACGTCGCTGCGCGACAAGATGTGCTACCCTGTCGCGCACGTTTCTTCTGGCTGGAGTTCCCCCTTATGCATCTTGATATCGCCTGGCAGGAGGTTGATACCGTTCTGCTGGATATGGACGGCACGCTGCTCGATCTCGCCTTTGATAACTATTTCTGGCAAACGCTGGTTCCTGAAACCTATAGCGAGCAACAGGGGATCACCCCGGCAGAAGCGCAGGCATTCATTCGTTCGCAATATAGCGCGGTGCAACATACGCTAAACTGGTACTGTCTTGACTACTGGAGCGAGCGCCTCGGTTTAGATATTTGTGCCATGACCACCGCCCAGGGCCCACGCGCCGTTTTGCGCGAGGATACGGTTCCGTTCCTGGATGCGCTGAAAGCGAGCGGCAAGCGCCGTATCTTGCTGACCAACGCGCATCCGCACAACCTGGCCGTGAAGCTGGAGCATACGGGGCTGGCGTCGCACCTTGATTTATTACTTTCCACCCACACATTTGGTTATCCGAAAGAGGATCAGCGTTTGTGGCATGCGGTGAAGGAAGAGACGGGTTTGCAGCCGGAGCGCACGTTGTTCATTGATGACAGCGAACCCATTCTGGATTCCGCCGCGACGTTTGGCATTCGCTATTGTCTGGGCGTCACCAATCCTGACTCTGGCCTGGCTGAAAAAAGCTATCTGCGCCATCCGGGACTGAACGACTATCGCCAGATGATCCCCTCACTGACCGTGAAGGAGACGCCACATGAAAGAAAAACCCTCTGACGGGGTAAGACTGGATAAATGGCTGTGGGCGGCGCGTTTTTATAAAACACGCGCCCTTGCCCGCGAGATGATTGACGGCGGTAAAGTGCATTACAACGGCCAGCGCAGCAAACCGAGCAAGCTGGTTGAGCTGAATGCCACCTTAACGCTGCGTCAGGGCAACGATGAACGAACGGTGGTGATTAAAGCCATTACCGAACAGCGACGGCCCGCCTCTGAAGCCGTACTGCTTTATGAAGAGACGGCGGAAAGCATTGAAAAGCGCGAGAAGACCGCGCTGGCGCGCAAAATGAACGCGCTGACCATGCCCCACCCGGACCGGCGACCGGATAAAAAAGAGCGCCGCGATCTGATGAAATTTAAACACGGTGAGACCGAGTAACCTCACCTGCACGAGAGACTATTATGGCCCAACACGACCAATTACACCGCTATCTGTTTGAACAATTCGCCGTGCGTGGCGAGCTGGTCACCGTATCCGAAACCTGGAAACAGATTCTGGAAAACCACACCTACCCGCTGCCGGTGAAAACCCTGTTGGGCGAACTGCTGGTTGCCACCAGCCTGCTGACCGCTACGCTGAAATTTGCCGGAGATATCACCGTGCAGCTGCAGGGTGACGGCCCGATGTCGCTGGCGGTCATCAACGGCAATAATCAGCAGCAGATGCGTGGCGTGGCGCGCGTTCAGGGCGACGTGCCTGAAAATGCGGACCTCAAAACGCTGGTGGGTAATGGTTACCTGGTGATCACTATCTCCCCGGAGGAAGGTGAGCGCTATCAGGGTGTGGTCGGTCTGGAAGGCGACACCCTGGCTGCCTGCCTGGAAGATTACTTCATGCGTTCTGAACAGCTGCCAACGCGTCTGTTTATCCGCACCGGTGAAGTGGACGGCCAGCCTGCTGCGGGCGGTATGCTGCTGCAGGTTCTGCCGGCACAGGATGCTCAGACCAATGATTTCGAACACCTGGCAACGCTGACCGAAACCATCAAGGCAGAAGAGCTGTTCAACCTGTCGGCGACCGACGTGCTGTGGCGTCTGTACCACGAGGAAGAAGTGACCGTCTACGACCCGCAGACAGTGGAGTTTAAGTGCACCTGCTCTCGCGAGCGTTGCGCTGGCGCGCTGAAAACCCTGCCTGATGAAGAGATCGACAGCATCATGGCGGAAGATGGCGAAATTGATATGCACTGTGACTACTGCGGTACGCACTACGTGTTCAATTCAATGGATATCGCTGAGATCCGCAACAATGCCTCCCCGGCGGATCCGCAGGTCCACTAATACTCTTTGCCCCTCACCCTAACCCTCTCCCCAAAGGGGAGAGGGTTCCTGGACACCCTCTCCCCTTTGGGGAGAGGGCTCGGGTGAGGGGGTAAAAAACCTCCCCCAGCTGAATCGTTTTCATAATGTAACACTTACGTAATTTTCTTACGTGTATGCGATTACATTCACATTCCTTCCGATAAAATCACCAGCGTTTAACCTTTTCGGAACATTTTCCCCAACAAAAAAGCGATTCCTGCGATAATCCGCCTGCACTGTGACTGGAGTCGCAGCGTTTTCCGTTAGTAAGGGTTTTGTCCAGATGCGTAAATCTATGAGCCCCGTCGCGGTTAGCAACCTCAGAAAAACCCTACAATTTTAGGCAGTACATATTGGCTAAGGAGCAGTGATATGCGTGTTACTGGTTTAACCCCGCAAGATCTCAAGGCTTATGGTATTCACGACGTCCAGGAAATCGTCTACAACCCCGACTACGATACGCTGTATCAGGAAGAGCTCAATCCAGCACTGGAAGGATACGAGCGCGGTGTGTTGACGAATCTTGGTGCTATCGCCGTCGATACCGGTATTTTTACCGGTCGTTCGCCGAAAGATAAGTATATCGTCCGTGACGAAACCACCCGCGATACGCTGTGGTGGGCTGATAAGGGCAAAGGAAAGAACGATAACAAACCGCTCTCTCCGGAAACCTGGCAGCATCTGAAAGGGCTCGTCACTCATCAACTTTCCGGCAAGCGTCTGTTCATTGTCGACGCTTTCTGCGGCGCTAACGCCGACACCCGTCTCTCCGTACGTTTTATCACCGAAGTGGCCTGGCAGGCGCATTTCGTGAAAAACATGTTTATTCGTCCAACCGACGAAGAGCTGCAGGATTTCACCCCAGATTTCATTGTGATGAACGGCGCGAAATGCACGAACCCACAGTGGAAAGAGCAGGGTCTGAACTCCGAAAACTTTGTTGCCTTCAACCTGACCGAGCGTATCCAGCTGATTGGCGGTACCTGGTACGGTGGCGAAATGAAGAAAGGGATGTTCTCCGTCATGAACTACCTGCTGCCGCTGCGGGGCATCGCCTCCATGCACTGCTCGGCGAACGTCGGGGAAAAAGGCGACGTGGCGGTGTTCTTTGGTCTTTCCGGCACCGGGAAAACCACGCTGTCCACCGATCCAAAACGTCGTCTGATTGGCGATGACGAACACGGCTGGGATGACGACGGCGTATTCAACTTTGAAGGCGGCTGCTACGCGAAGACCATTCGTCTTTCTGAAGAGGCCGAACCGGATATCTTCCACGCCATCCGTCGCGATGCGCTACTGGAAAACGTCACCGTGCGTGCTGACGGATCCATCGACTTCGACGATGCGTCGAAAACGGAAAACACCCGCGTCTCTTACCCGATCTACCACATCGACAATATCGTCAAGCCGGTGTCAAAAGCGGGTCATGCCACGAAGGTCATTTTCCTGACGGCGGATGCGTTCGGCGTGCTGCCGCCGGTCTCTCGCCTGACCGCCAGCCAGACGCAGTACCACTTCCTCTCCGGCTTCACCGCGAAGCTGGCCGGTACCGAGCGCGGCGTGACGGAGCCAACCCCGACCTTCTCCGCCTGCTTCGGCGCGGCGTTCCTGTCGCTGCACCCGACGCAGTACGCGGAAGTGCTGGTGAAACGCATGCAGGCATCCGGGGCACAGGCATATCTGGTAAACACCGGCTGGAACGGCACCGGCAAGCGTATCTCCATCAAAGATACCCGCGCCATTATCGACGCCATTCTGGATGGTTCTCTGGACGACGCCGAAACCTTCACGCTGCCGATGTTTGATCTGGCCATCCCGACGTCGCTGCCGGGTGTGGATACGCATATCCTCGACCCGCGCAATACATACGGTTCGCCGGAGCAGTGGCGTGAAAAAGCGGAATCGCTGGCGAAACTGTTTATTGAGAACTTCGAGAAGTATACCGATACCCCGGCAGGTGCTGCGCTGGTGAGTGCGGGACCGAAGCTGTAGGTAAAAACAAAAAGGCAACGAAAGTTGCCTTTTTTAATGTTTTCTCCCTCTCCCCGTGGGAGAGGGTCGGGGTGAGGGCATCAGACCGCACTATCCCTCTTTCACCTGCCCCCGCGTGACCGGCACCGGCAACCAGGCGCGAATACTCAAACCGCCCCGCTCGCTGGTACCAATCTCCAGCAACCCGTTATGGTTATCCACAATACGCTGCACAATCGCCAGGCCCAGACCCGTACCGCTGGTGCTGCGGGCGCTGTCGCCGCGCACAAACGGCTGGAACAGATGCTTACGCTGCTCCGGCTTAATGCCAGGACCGTCGTCTTCGACCTGGAACCAGGCGCGGTTGAGCTCCGATCCGCTACTCACCTTGA
This sequence comes from Enterobacter sp. K16B, assembly GCF_020216105.1. Lineage (NCBI taxonomy): Bacteria > Pseudomonadati > Pseudomonadota > Gammaproteobacteria > Enterobacterales > Enterobacteriaceae > Enterobacter > Enterobacter sp. K16B. The sequence continues at coordinate 14,208 of NZ_JAIWJZ010000019.1, read as the reverse complement.
TCCAGCCATTGCCGTAGCGCGCCGCGTTGACCACCATGTTCGCTACCGCGCGCTTAATGGAGAGCGGGTGCATGCGAACCTGAATTTCACCCGCCTGAAGGTCGGTATCAATTTCACGTTCATAGCCACTTTCCGCTGCCACCACTTCACCCAGCACCGCGTTCAGATCGGCCATCTCCATCGGCATCTCCTGCCCGGTGCGCAGGTAGTCAATGAACTGCTCGATGATGGCGTTACACTCTTCGATATCCTTGTTGATGGACTCGGCGAGATAGCCGTCTTCTTCTCCCATCATCTCCGTCGCCAGACGGATACGCGTGAGCGGCGTGCGCAGGTCATGGCTGACCCCCGCCATCAGCAGCGTACGATCATCCGCCAGCTGCTTCACGCCTGCCGCCATATGGTTAAACGCACGCGTCACCGAACGGACTTCCGAAGCGCCATACTCGCGCAGCGGGGGAGGAATAATGCCCTTACCGACCTGCAGCGCCGCGTGCTCCAGGTCGACCAGCGGTCGGTTCTGTATACGGATAAACAGCCACGCACCGCCTATCGCCAGCAGCATAATCGCCAGGGTGTAGCGGAACAGCGGCGAGAAATCGCCCTGATGGATTTCGGTCAGCGGGACGCGCACCCAGATGTTGGGCGACAGCCAGGTTTTCAGCCAGACGACAGGCGAGCTTTTGTTTACCTCAACGCGCACTTCCGTTGGGCCGCCCAGCTGCTGCGCCATCTGCTGACTGAGAAATTCGTAGTGCTGCGCCCAGCGCAGGCCAGCGTCTTCCGCCGCTTCATTGGAATAGAGCGAAATGCCCAGCTCACGGTAGATTTCACGGCGAAACGCCGGAGGAACAACCAGTTGCGTGCCATCCTCCAGCTGCAGCTTATCGGTCATCAGCATACGGACTTCATAGGCCAGGACCTTATTAAACTGCTGGAGGCTAGGCAAAATTGCAAAGTTCAGCACGACCAGGTAGGTCGTCACCAGGCTGACGAACAGCAGGGTGACGATCAGTAACAGGGTGCGGGCAAACGAGCTTCGCGGTGAGAAGCGCATTCGCCTCATGCTTTAGAGCCGTCCGGGACGAACACGTAGCCCAGACCCCAAACGGTCTGAATATAACGAGGATGCGCTGGATCTTCTTCCACCATGCGGCGCAGACGGGAAATCTGCACGTCGATGGAGCGTTCCATTGCGGAGTATTCACGACCACGCGCGAGGTTCATCAGCTTGTCACGGGAGAGCGGTTCACGCGGATGGCTGACCAGCGCTTTCAGTACCGCAAACTCGCCGCTGGTGAGCGGCATAGGCTCGTCTTCACGGAACATCTCGCGCGTGCCGAGGTTCAGCTTAAACTTGCCGAAGGCGATGACGGCTTCTTCCTGCGACGGTGCGCCCGGCAGTTCGTTCGCCTGACGACGCAGCACGGCACGAATACGCGCCAGCAGTTCACGCGGGTTAAACGGTTTAGGAATGTAGTCGTCCGCGCCGATTTCGAGGCCCACGATACGGTCCACTTCCTCGCCCTTCGCCGTCACCATGATGATCGGCATCGGGTTGCTCTGGCTACGCAGACGGCGGCAGATCGAGAGCCCGTCTTCGCCAGGCAGCATCAGATCGAGAACCATCAGGTGGAAAGATTCACGGGTCAGCAGACGGTCCATCTGCTCAGCGTTCGCGACGCTACGAACCTGGAAGCCCTGCTCGGTCAGATAACGTTCCAGCAGCGCACGCAGGCGCATGTCGTCATCCACGACCAGAATTTTGTAGTTCTCTTGCATTGTGTGTACTCCCAAAGGTTCGGATAGTCTAATAACAGCGTATTCTAAAAAAGTGCACGTGTTCGACCAGCTAATTCTGGTATAAATTCTAGTCGAAATTGTTACAAAGCATATTTAACAGCAGCTTATCTGCACATTTCATCACATAAATCATTATTAACGCTGTCAGATATGCGATGTGATACGTAATGTGCGCAAGGTTTGCAATGATGTCGAGTCTGAAGGTCACCCAATGAAAACGCCCCTGATCACCCGCGAAGGGTACGAAAAACTCAAAAAAGAGATGGACACCCTGTGGCGCGAAGAGCGCCCTGAAGTGACCAAAAAAGTGACCTGGGCAGCAAGCCTGGGCGATCGCAGCGAAAACGCTGACTACCAGTACAACAAAAAGCGGCTGCGTGAGATCGACCGCCGGGTACGCTATCTGACCAAATGCCTTGAAAACCTTAAAATTGTCGATTACTCCCCCCAGCAGGAGGGCAAAGTGTTCTTTGGCGCGTGGGTTGAGATTGAGAACGACAACGGTGATACCCTGCGTTTTCGCATTGTCGGCTACGATGAAATTTTTGGTCGTAAGGATTACATCTCCATCGACTCCCCGATGGCCCGCGCGCTGCTGAAAAAAGAGGTGGGCGACCTCGCCGTCGTGCAGACACCCGCCGGTGAAGCCAGCTGGTACGTCAATGAGATCGTCTACGTAAAATAGTCCGAGAGCGCCCTCCCCGGCTGGCATTTTGCCGTGTCAGCCCGTATAACTATCCCCTGATTTTTGACCCACAAGATGATAAAGCCATGATGAAAGATTCGCTCTGCCGCATTATTGCGGGTGAACTTCAGGCCAGAGCCGAACAGGTAGAAGCTGCCGTTCGCCTGCTTGATGAAGGGAACACCGTGCCGTTTATTGCACGTTATCGTAAGGAAGTCACCGGCGGGCTGGATGACACGCAGCTGCGTAACCTGGAAACCCGTCTGGGTTATCTGCGCGAACTGGAAGAACGTCGTCAGGCGATCCTCAAATCCATCGGCGAACAGGGCAAACTGACCAGCGAGCTGGAAGCCGCCATCAACGGCACCCTGAGCAAAACCGAGCTCGAAGACCTCTATCTGCCGTACAAGCCGAAGCGCCGCACGCGCGGGCAGATTGCGATTGAAGCGGGCCTTGAGCCGCTGGCAGAGCTGCTGTGGAACACGCCGTCACATGATCCGGAAACCGAAGCGGCGAAATTTATCGATGCCGATAAAGGCGTGGCGGACACCAAAGCCGCTCTTGATGGCGCACGCTACATTCTGATGGAGCGCTTCGCCGAAGACGCAGCCCTGCTTGCCAAAGTGCGTGATTACCTGTGGAAGAATGCACACATCGTCTCTACCGTCGTCGCGGGTAAAGAGGAAGAGGGCACGAAATTCCGCGACTACTTCGATCACCACGAACCGATTTCTACCACCCCTTCTCACCGTGCGCTGGCGATGTTCCGTGGCCGCAACGAAGGCGTGCTGCAGCTCTCCCTGAACGCCGACCCGCAGTTTGACGAGCCGCCGAAAGAGAGCCACTGTGAGCAGATCATCATCGACCATCTTGGCCTGCGCCTGAACAACGCCCCGGCAGACAGCTGGCGTAAAGGCGTGGTCAGCTGGACCTGGCGCATCAAAGTGCTGATGCACCTCGAAACCGAGCTGATGGGCACCGTGCGTGAGCGCGCCGAAGATGAAGCGATCAACGTCTTCGCCCGTAACCTGCACGACCTGCTGATGGCCGCCCCTGCGGGCCTGCGGGCCACCATGGGTCTCGATCCGGGGCTGCGTACCGGCGTCAAGGTGGCAGTCGTGGACGGCACCGGTAAACTGGTCGCTACCGACACCATCTATCCGCACACCGGCCAGGCCGCCAAAGCGGCCGTCGTGGTGGCCGCGCTGTGCGAGAAGTACAACGTGGAGCTGGTCGCCATCGGCAACGGTACGGCGTCCCGCGAAACCGAACGTTTCTACCTCGACGTGCAGAAGCAGTTCCCGAAAGTGACGGCGCAGAAAGTGATCGTCAGCGAAGCGGGGGCCTCCGTCTATTCCGCGTCCGAGCTGGCAGCGCAGGAGTTCCCGGACCTGGACGTTTCTCTGCGCGGTGCGGTCTCGATCGCCCGTCGTCTGCAGGATCCGCTGGCAGAGCTGGTGAAAATCGACCCGAAATCCATCGGCGTGGGCCAGTATCAGCACGACGTGAGCCAGACTCAGCTGGCGCGTAAGCTGGATGCGGTGGTGGAAGACTGTGTTAACGCCGTCGGCGTGGACCTGAACACCGCCTCCGTTCCTCTGCTGACGCGCGTGGCGGGCTTAACCCGCATGATGGCGCAGAACATCGTCGCCTGGCGCGATGAGAACGGTCAGTTCCAGAACCGCCAGCAGCTGCTGAAGGTAAGCCGTCTGGGGCCAAAAGCGTTTGAGCAGTGCGCGGGCTTCCTGCGCATCAACCATGGCGATAACCCGCTGGATGCCTCCACCGTCCACCCGGAAGCGTACCCGGTGGTGGAACGCATTCTGGCCGCCACCCAGCAGGCGCTGAAAGATCTGATGGGCGACAGCAGCGCCCTGCGCAACCTGAAAGCCGCTGATTTCACTGACGACAAGTTTGGTGTGCCTACCGTTACCGACATCATCAAAGAGCTGGAAAAGCCGGGCCGCGATCCGCGCCCTGAGTTTAAAACAGCGAGCTTTGCCGACGGTATCGAGACCATGAATGACCTGCTTCCGGGCATGGTGCTGGAAGGCGCAGTGACCAACGTCACCAACTTTGGCGCATTTGTCGATATCGGCGTGCATCAGGATGGTCTGGTGCATATCTCATCGCTAGCCGACAAGTTCGTTGAAGACCCGCATACCGTGGTCAAAGCGGGCGACATCGTGAAGGTTAAAGTGCTGGAAGTGGATCTGCAGCGCAAGCGAATCGCCCTGACCATGCGTCTGGACGAGCAGCCAGGTGAAACCAGCGCGCGCCGCGGGGCTAACGGTGGCGGTCGCGAGCAGCAGCGCCCGGCCGCTAAAGGCGCGAAACCGCGCGGACGTGATGCCCAGCCTGCAGGCAACAGCGCGATGATGGATGCGCTGGCGGCCGCGATGGGTAAGAAACGCTAACCCCTCACCCTAACCCTCTCCCCAACGGGGAGAGGGGACAAATTATATCGTAATAGATGAAACCGATTGCACATCCATATTTAAACCGCGAATTATCACCCCGTTAACAAATACTCCCCTTTTCGTTTTCCCGTCATTTCAGCAAATATTGAGCAAGGTCAAACAGGCCGTAAATTAATACCGCAAACAACATTCCGTCACAGTTTTAATATTGCTGATAAAAACTATTCTCATTATCATCGCATAGTAGATTATTTAACCTTTCGTGGAATCAGGCATTATGCAATTCACTCCAGACAGTGCATGGAAGATTACCGGTTTTACCCGCGAAATTAGCCCGGCCTATCGGCAAAAGCTGCTGTCACTGGGCATGCTGCCCGGCTCGTCATTCCAGGTGGTACGCGTGGCCCCGTTAGGCGATCCGGTTCATATCGAAACCCGACGCGTGAATCTGGTACTGCGTAAGAAAGACCTCGCATTAATAGAAGTCGAAGCCTTATCCCGATAACAAGCCAGCGGTTTCAGTGAGTCTAAAAAAATGAAAAAGTTAACTATTGGCTTAATTGGCAATCCTAATTCCGGCAAGACGACGCTTTTTAACCAGCTGACAGGGGCCCGCCAGCGCGTGGGCAACTGGGCCGGGGTAACGGTTGAGCGTAAAGAGGGTCAGTTTACGACAACCGACAACCAGGTCACGCTGGTTGACCTTCCCGGCACCTACTCTTTAACCACCATTTCGTCACAAACCTCGCTCGATGAGCAAATTGCCTGTCACTATATTCTGGGCGGCGACGCGGACCTGCTGATCAACGTGGTCGATGCCTCCAATCTCGAGCGTAACCTTTATCTGACGCTGCAGCTGCTGGAGCTGGGGATCCCCTGCATCGTGGCGCTCAACATGCTCGACATTGCGGAGAAACAAAAGCTGCGCATCGACGTCGACGCCCTCTCCGCGCGCCTGGGTTGCCCGGTGGTTCCGCTGGTCTCGACGCGTGCTCGCGGGATTGATTCCCTGAAGCTCGCCATCGATCGCCATGCGGGGAATCGCGACGTTGAACTGGTGCATTACGCGAAGCCCCTCCTGCGCGAAGCCCATATGCTGGCGCAGGAGATGGACAACAGTATGCCGGCGAAACAGCGGCTGTGGCTCGGCCTGCAGATGCTGGAAGGCGATATCTACAGCCGTGCTTACGCCGGACATGCGGCTGATAAACTCGACGTAACCATGGCGCGTCTGAGCGACGAGCTGGACGACCCGGCGCTGCACATCGCCGATGCCCGTTACCAGGCCATCGCGTCGATCTGCGATGTGGTCAGTAATGCCCTCACGGCAGAACCCAGCCGCTTTACGGCGGCGGTGGATAAGGTTGTGCTTAACCGCTTCCTCGGCTTGCCCATCTTCCTGCTGGTCATGTACGTGATGTTCCTGCTCGCCATTAACATCGGTGGCGCGCTCCAGCCGATTTTCGATGCCGGTTCCGTTGCGGTCTTCGTGCATGGAATTCAGTGGGTGGGCTACACCCTGCACTTCCCGGAATGGCTAACCATCTTCCTCGCACAGGGGATCGGCGGCGGTATCAACACCGTTCTGCCGCTGGTGCCGCAGATCGGCATGATGTACCTGTTCCTCTCGTTCCTGGAAGACTCCGGTTACATGGCGCGCGCCGCGTTCGTGATGGATCGCCTGATGCAGGCGCTGGGCCTGCCGGGTAAATCCTTCGTCCCGCTGATTGTCGGCTTTGGCTGTAACGTCCCGTCGGTGATGGGGGCGCGCACGCTTGATGCGCCGCGCGAACGTCTGATGACCATCATGATGGCGCCGTTCATGTCCTGCGGTGCCCGACTGGCGATCTTTGCCGTCTTTGCCGCCGCCTTCTTTGGCCAGCAGGGCGCGCTGGCGGTCTTCTCCCTGTATGTGCTGGGCATCGTGATGGCGATCCTCACCGGCTTGATGCTGAAACACACCATCATGCGGGGTGAAGCCTCACCGTTTGTGATGGAGCTGCCGGTCTATCACGTGCCGCATCTGAAAAGCCTGGTGATTCAGACCTGGCAGCGTCTGAAAGGCTTTGTGCTGCGCGCCGGTAAGGTGATTGTCATCGTCAGTGTTTTCCTGAGCGCGCTGAACAGCTTCACCCTTAGCGGGCAGGCGGCAGATAATATCAATGACTCGGCCCTTGCCTCCGTCAGCCGCGTCATCACCCCGGTCTTCAAACCGATTGGCGTGCATGAGGATAACTGGCAGGCAACCGTTGGGCTGTTCACCGGTGCGATGGCGAAAGAGGTGGTTGTCGGCACCCTGAACACGCTCTACACCGCAGAGAACATTCAGGAGCAGGAATTTGATCCAGCAGCGTTTCATCTCGGCCATGAACTGCTGGGTGCCGTAGAGGAAACCTGGCAGAGCCTGAAAGATACCTTTAGCCTGAGCGTGCTGGCCAACCCGATTGAAGCCAGCAAAGGCGATGGTGAAATGGCGACGGGTGCCATGGGCGTGATGAGCGAGAAATTTGGCAGCGCCTCCGCGGCCTATAGCTACCTCATCTTTGTTCTGCTCTATATCCCGTGCATCTCGGTGATGGGGGCAATTGCCCGTGAGTCCAGCCGTGGCTGGATGGGCTTCTCCATCCTGTGGGGGTTAAACATCGCCTACTCGCTGGCAACGCTCTTCTATCAGACCGTTAACTTCAGCCAGCACCCGCGCTACAGCCTGGTCTGCATCCTCGCGGTGGTTCTGTTTAACGTCATCGTGCTCGGCCTGTTACGGCGCGCGCGCAGCCGCGTCGATATCGACCTGCTGGCGAAGCGTAAAACCGCCGCGACCTGCTGCAATAGCCCGGCGGGCGACTGTCACTAAGGAGCACCTCATGGCATCGTTGATTCAGGTTCGTGATCTGCTGGCGCTACAGGGACGGATGGAGGCCAGACAATTAAGCCTCACCCTGCATACGCCGCAGCCGATGATCGATGCCATGCTGGAAAGGCTCGAAGCGATGGGGAAAGCCGTGCGGATTCAGGAAGACGCGGAAGGTTGCCTCTCCGGCAGTTGTAAAAGCTGCCCGGAAGGTAAAGCCTGCCTCAGGGAGTGGTGGGCACTGCGATAATAAAGCCGGGCTGTGATGCCCGGCTTTATCGTATTACTTATAGACGTCCGCCGTTGCGCGTACGTTTTTGGTCTGCTTTTCAGCACTGGTGACAACGTAGTAGGTTCCACCCAGTTCATCCGCTTTCTTCGACAGCTCTCTTCTTGCGTCCATCGGCGCGGTGGTGTCAGACGTAGAAATCTCACCAATTTTGGTCAGATTCATTCCTGCAACTTTATCTTTTTCCAGCTCTTTTGCCGCAAAGGCGCCAAATGAAAGTGACCCAATAACCAGAGAAGTGACAATACCTGTAACAAGTTTCATAGCCTGACTCTCCATAGGATTGTTGTTTTGATTATCGTAGGCAGAACAACCGCAACGACAAATGGAGTATGGTTGCGGTGTGTTACTTTTTCCAGGCTGGATGGAAAATAATCAGTCGAAACGTTGACTTAACGCAATGAGCGCTGAACAAAATTCCGCCGGATGAGAGATAAACGGGGCGTGCGCGGCTTTGGCAATGACCTGCGACTCGCTCTCCGGCCACAGCGCATCCAGAAGCGGAACCACTTTACGCGGCACCAGGCCGTCAAGGTAGCCATAGATACGCAGGTGCGGCATGGCCAGCGAAGCCAGCGGCTCGCGCAGGTCGACCGTTTTCAGGATCTCCAGCCCGCCGTTAAGCACCTCCACCTCCGGCATCGGCAGGGAAAGCACGGTCTGCTTCAACGTTCTTGCATCCTGACGCGCGGTTTCTGTGCCCATCGTCTGCAGAGCGAGGAAGCGCTCGACGGTCCGCTGGAAATCTTCGCTCAGCTGTTGCTGGAAGCTCGCCAGCACGTCAGGTTTTATACCTGGCCACGCCTCTTGTGCGCTAAAGCAGGGCGACGAGGCCACGGTCACCAGCGCCTTCACGCGCTCGGGCTGCGACAGCGCAATCTGGCTTGCCACCAACCCACCCAGGCTCCAGCCGAGCCAGATGGCGTTTTGCGGCGCAGCGTCCAGAACCTGCTGTGCCATCTCATCAAGCGACATCGCCCCAAAACCGCGGCTGCGGCCGAAACCGGGCAGATCCACCAGATGCAGGGTGAAATGCGAGGCAAGTTCCTCACTTATGCAATGCCATACTTCTGCATTCAGGCCCCATCCGTGCAGCAGCACAAGATGGCAATTTCCTGTTCCTGCAGTCTGCCACCACAGCGTCTTCATCAGTTACTGTTCTCTTTTTTCACATGGAGGTTGCACATGCTAACAGTGCCAGGCTTGTGCTGGCTATGCCAAATGCCGCTTGCGCTCAGTGGATGGGGTATCTGTTCTGTCTGCACGCGATCGTTCACAAGGCGTATCGCGACCTGCCCACAGTGCGGTTTACCGGCCACGAACCCCGCGTTTCCCTGTGGTCGTTGTCTCAAAAAAGCCCCGCCGTGGCACGCGCTGGTGGCCGTGGATGATTATGTTCCGCCGCTAAGCAGGCTTATTCATTCGCTGAAATTTTCCGGCCATAGTTCGCTGGCCCAGCCCCTGGCCCGCCTGCTACTGCTGGCGGTTTTACAGGCACGGCGTCAGCGCGCCCTGCCGAAAATCGACAGGGTGGTAAACGTGCCCTTATACCAGCGTCGGCACTGGCGGCGCCGCTATAACCAGAGCGATCTGATCTGCCGCCCCCTCGCCCGCTGGCTTGGCTGTCGGTATGACGCCCGCGCGCTTACGCGTGTTCATGCCACCGCCATTCAGCATCAGCTCAACGCCCGGCTTCGCAAAAGAAACCTCAAAAATGCCTTTCGCCTTGAATTGCCGGTCGACGGCCTCCATATCGCGATTGTGGATGATGTCGTCACCACAGGCAGTACCGTTGCTGAACTTTCCCGACTGCTTTTGCAAAGCGGCGCCGCGTCGGTTCAGGTATGGTGTCTGTGCCGTACCTTGTAGCCCTTCTTCAATGGGCGTATGATTATACCCAGGTAATTTAGTCAACTATTAGGCCAAAGCTATGATCCGTATTTCCGATTCTGCACAAGCGCACTTTGCCAAACTGCTGGCAAATCAGGAAGAAGGGACGCAGATCCGCGTGTTTGTGATTAATCCAGGCACTCCGAATGCAGAATGTGGTGTTTCTTATTGTCCGCCGGACGCGGTGGAAGCCACCGACACTGCCCTGAAATTTGAACAGCTCACCGCCTACGTTGATGAGCTGAGCGCACCGTATCTTGAAGATGCGGAGATCGACTTCGTCACCGACCAGCTGGGTTCTCAGCTGACCCTGAAAGCGCCAAACGCGAAAATGCGCAAAGTCTCTGACGATGCCCCGCTGATGGAGCGCGTTGAGTATCTGCTGCAATCCCAGATCAACCCACAGCTGGCTGGCCACGGCGGTCGTGTCTCCCTGATGGAGATCACCGACGAAGGCTTCGCCATTCTGCAGTTTGGCGGTGGCTGTAACGGTTGCTCCATGGTGGATGTGACCCTGAAAGAAGGGATCGAGAAGCAGCTGCTGAACGAATTCCCGGAACTGAAAGGCGTGCGCGACCTGACTGAACACCAGCGCGGCGAGCACTCATACTACTGATTCTTTGCCCGCCCGTATTGCCCGGTGGCGCTGCGCTTACCGGGCCTACGAAACAGTTACTGCATCCGAATCCCAGGCCGGGTACGGCGAAGCCGCCACCCGGCTTTTGTTATCCCGCCCCCCTCTATATGTTGACCTGCGTCTCATAATTCAAATTTAGCCTCCCAGGGTGATTCTCAATCTCGACATGTTACCCGTATCATTCTCGTGGGCACTCAGCATCCTTATAACAGCCGACTAAACTTAATGGTTTCGAAGGCATCAGTATGAGTGCCGTAAACACTCTGTTCCCAGTTGGGACAATCGGAACTTGTCGTTGAAACAATGACGTTACCCATAACAATTCAAAGGCCAGGTAAATCATGCCATTAGTCATCGTTGCTATCGGTGTTGTGTTATTACTGCTCTTGATGATCCGTTTCAAAATGAACGGATTTATCGCTCTGGTTCTGGTGGCGCTTGCAGTCGGTCTGATGCAGGGGATGCCGCTGGTAAAAGTCATCAGCTCGATTAAAGCCGGTGTTGGCGGCACGCTCGGCAGCCTGGCGTTGATCATGGGCTTCGGCGCTATGCTCGGCAAAATGCTGGCGGACTGCGGGGGCGCCCAGCGTATTGCCACCACGCTTATCGACAAATTTGGTAAGAAGAACATCCAGTGGGCGGTGGTATTAACCGGTTTTACCGTCGGTTTCGCGCTGTTCTATGAAGTGGGCTTTGTGCTGATGCTGCCGCTGGTGTTTACCATCGCGGCTGCGGCGAGCATCCCGCTGCTGTATGTCGGTGTGCCAATGGCTGCGGCGCTGTCCGTTACCCACGGCTTCCTGCCGCCGCACCCGGGTCCAACCGCTATAGCGACCATCTTCCACGCGGATATGGGTAAAACCCTGCTGTTCGGTACCATTCTGGCGATCCCGACCGTTATTCTGGCTGGTCCGGTCTATGCCCGCTTCCTGAAAGGTATTGATAAGCCGATTCCGGAAGGTCTGTACAGCGCGAAAACCTTCACCGAAGAAGAGATGCCTGGCTTTGGCGTCAGCGTCTGGACCTCTCTGGTACCGGTGATTCTGATGGCGATGCGCGCCGTGGCGGAGATGATCCTGCCAAAAGGTCATGCATTCCTGTCCGTGGCCGAATTCCTGGGTGACCCGGTGATGGCAACCCTGATTGCGGTCCTGATCGCGATGTTCACCTTCGGTCTGAACCGCGGCCGTTCAATGGATCAGATCAACGACACGCTGACCTCGTCCATCAAAATCATTGCCATGATGCTGCTGATCATTGGCGGTGGCGGTGCGTTCAAGCAGGTTCTGGTCGACAGCGGCGTGGACAAATACATCGCCGCAATGATGCATGAAACCAATGTCTCCCCGCTCCTGATGGCCTGGTCCATCGCCGCGGTTCTGCGTATTGCGCTGGGCTCTGCGACCGTTGCGGCGATCACCGCAGGCGGTATCGTTGCCCCGCTGATTGCGACCACGGGCGTGAGCCCTGAGCTGATGGTTATTGCCGTCGGTTCTGGTAGCGTGATTTTCTCTCACGTTAACGACCCGGGCTTCTGGCTGTTCAAGGAGTACTTCAACCTGACAATCGGTGAAACCATCAAGTCCTGGTCCGCGCTGGAAACCATTATTTCGGTGTGCGGTCTGGTCGGGGTGCTGCTGTTGAATATGGTGGTTTGATGTAAAAAAGCCGGGTGGCGCTGACGCTTACCCGGCCTACATTCCATTCCCTCTCCCCCAGGGAGAGGGTTAGGGTGAGGGTGGAACTACCGCTTCTTGCCCACCGCCCTTCTGCGCTTATCCAAATCCTTAATCAGCCTGTTCACCCCGTCATCGGCAAACATCTTCTCAAGCGTGGTGGAAAGTTTACGACGCCAGTTCTTGTACTGATAGCTGGTGCCCGGGATGTTGACCGGCTCCGCCATATCAATCCAGTCTTCCGGCTGCAGGCCCAGCAGGGCACTGTTGCTGTCGGCAATGTAACGCTGCAGACCACGGTTGAGCGTCGGGGTCATCGCCATCAGCGATGCCTTATGCCCGGCACGTTTCGGCAGACAGCCATGCTTATGCAGCGCATCCAGCAGGCCCTGCTTTGCCAGCTCGCGATCCTGATACAGGCCGCGAAGCACATCCTCATCCGGATAGAGACCCAGCGTTTTACCGAGCGTCAGATCGCCGCTTTCCCAATAGCCACGAAGCGTAGGAAGGTCATGCGTCGTCGCGACTGCCATTGACTGTTCAGGGTACGCTTTCGGCGCGCGGAAGGTTTTCTCATGGTCGTTTTCAAAATAGAGCACTTTATAGGAGTAAACGCCGCTGTCGCGGAGTTTGCTGACAATTTCCACCGGTACGGTGCCAAGATCTTCGCCGATCACCATGCACTGGTGACGCTTGCTTTCCAGCGCCAGGATCGACAGCAGATCGTCAACCGGATACTGCACATAGGCCCCGTGATCTGCCGTTTCACCGTACGGGATCCACCACAGGCGCAGCACAGACATCACGTGGTCGATACGCAATGCCCCGCAGTTCTGCATGTTGGCGCGCAGCAGGTCGATAAACGGCTCGTACGCGCGCGCCGCCATCACGTGCGGATCCATCGGCGGCAGGCCCCAGTTCTGGCCGAGCGGGCCAAGGATATCCGGTGGCGCGCCGACGGAGGCTTTCAGACAATAGAGTTCACGGTCGCACCAGGTTTCCGCACCGCCCTCTGCGACGCCGACGGCCAGGTCACGATACAGGCCGATCGGCATCTTATAGCCCTGGCTCACCTGCCAGCAGGCGGCAAACTGGCTGTACGCCAGCCACTGCAGCCACAGGTAGAAGTCCACTTCATCCGTGTGTTTTTTACAGAAGGCTTTCACTTCCGGCGTGTCGACGGACTGATACGCTTCCGGCCACACCGGCCAGCCCCAGCGCATTTCGTCCTCTTTCACCTGATATGCGTGCAGCGCATCAAATGCTGCCTGCCAGTACAGGCTCTCGCCCTCCTGAGTGACAAACTGACGGAAGGCCGCCATCTGCTCGTCATCGCGCTGCGAAAAGCTTTTCCACGCCAGACGCAACGCGGCCATTTTCAGCGCCGTGACGGTAGAATAGTCCACCCAGTCCGCGTCACGCGCCTGCTTCAGCGCCTGCTGGGTGGTGCTGAGTTTCCACCACGCCTGCGCCTCCTGGCTGTTTTTGAAATCGTCTAACGCATTAACATCGATATAAATCACGTTCAGCCAGCGGCGGGATGACGGGCTGTACGGGCTGGCGCTCTCCGGGTTGGCCGGATAAAGCGCATGGATCGGGTTGAGGCCGATAAACGCGCCGCCGCGTTCCCCCACGGAGGCCAGCATTTTCTTCAGATCGCCAAAATCACCGATACCCCAGTTGCTCTCTGAACGCAGGGTGTAGAGCTGCACGCAGGCGCCCCACAGCTTTTTACCCTCAAGCAACGCCTGCGGCTCATAGCAGCGTTTTGGCGCGACGATCACCCGGCAATGGAAGCGCTGGTCATCCTGGGTGAGCGTTAAGGAGTGGTAACCCTCCGGCAGCTTTGCCGGAAGGTTAAGGGTCTTACCGCCGGTAGCGTGGCCTTTATGCTGCTGGCCGTCTTCGGTGGTAAGCAGCCAGGTAAACTCGCCGCGCCCCTCCACCGTCAGCGGCA
>NZ_JAIWJZ010000170.1:0-10617 GCF_020216105.1 Enterobacter sp. K16B | reverse complement strand
CCGGGGTGAGGGCATCAGGCCGCACAAAATGCGCCTAGCCCAGCGCCTGAATCGCCTTCTCCAGCGCTTCGCGCAGCAAGTGCCTGTCATGACGATATTTGATATCGCTGGCCTCCAGCGGCTCCTGTATCACCAGGCGATCGCCAATCCCTGACACATCAACTTTCGGTCCCACTACCACGCCGTCGATAATTTTCTTCCCGACGTACTGTTCCATCAGCTCCAGCTTGTCCGCCAGCGACAGGCTGGCCGCGGCCGGGCTCAGTTCACGCCCCAGGTTACCGATGTAGACCATCGGAGCAGGGGTTCTGCGCAACGCCTGCGCCAGCTCTTTCACCAGCAGAATCGGCATCAGGCTGGTGTAAAAACTGCCGGGGCCGATCAGGATCACATCCGCCTCGGCGATGGCCTCAACCGCTTCGCGCGTGGCGGGAACGGCGGGGTAGGTCATCAGCTCTTTTGGCGGCAGGGTTAGCTGGTCGATATTCACTTCGCCGTACACTTCATGGCCATCCACGTCGATGGCCATCAAATCGACCGGCTGTTCAGACATCGGGATCAGGAACGCATCCACTTTTAGCAGATTACGTATCAGATTGATGGCTTCCAGCGGGCGCACGCTCAGGTGATCGAGAGCCTTAAGCATTAAATTTCCGAGGTTATGCCCGGAAAGTTCCCCATTCCCGCCGAAACGGTACTCAAACATCGCCGAAGCGACGCTCGGTTCGGTAATCAGCTGGTTCAGGCAGTTGCGCATATCGCCCCAGGCGATACCCCCTTCCGCACGTCGGATGCGCCCCGTAGAGCCACCGTTATCCGTGGTTGTCACTATCCCTGTCAGTCTGGAGCCGAGTGAAGACAGTGAGGACATCACTCGCCCGAGACCGTGGCCTCCGCCGAGTGCGACCACACGGTCAAGATCCGCAAAAGTGCGATTGCGCATACCTGTTCCTTATCACGTTTGATCTGCGTAACACTACCCTAACTACCCCTAAAAGACGATGCCCTACCGGACGCAAAATGACACATATCAATGCGAAGAGGCTGTTTTTGAGTATTCTGTAGCGAAAATACACGATTATGGCGTTATGTAGTTATTTATATAGCGTTAAGCGAGAATAGCGGTGAGAGGATTTACGCGCTACTATCGCCATAACCACGTTTTCAAATTTGAAAACATACACTCTAGCCTTTGTGCCTGTGTCGAAAGATATGGCGCTCTGGCCGTGGCGAATTTGCCACCAGGGTACAGAAAGAAATGACTGTGCCTCCCGTATCTGGAAAGGTGTACATGGCTTCACAACTTACTGATGCTTTCGCGCGTAAGTTTTATTACTTACGTCTGTCGATTACCGATGTGTGCAACTTCCGTTGCACTTACTGTCTGCCCGACGGCTACAAACCGGGCAGCGTCACCAATAACGGCTTTCTCTCCGTGGATGAAGTGCGCCGCGTCACGCGCGCCTTCTCTGAGCTTGGCACCGAAAAAGTGCGCCTTACCGGCGGTGAACCCTCGCTGCGCCGCGATTTCCCCGACATCATTGCCGCGGTGCGTGAAAACGAACGTATCCGCCAGATTGCGGTGACCACCAACGGTTACCGTATGGCCCGCGACGTGGCGAACTGGCGCGATGCGGGGCTGACGGCGATCAACGTCAGCGTCGATAGCCTGGACGCCCGCCAGTTCCACGCCATTACCGGCCAGGATAAATTCCAGCAGGTCATGGACGGTATCGACGCGGCATTTGCGGCTGGCTTCGAAAAGGTCAAAGTCAACACGGTGCTGATGCGTGACGTGAACCATCATCAGCTGGACACCTTCCTGGCGTGGATCAAATCCCGCCCCATTCAGTTGCGTTTTATCGAGCTGATGGAAACCGGTGAGGGCAGCGAGCTGTTCCGCCGCCATCACATTTCCGGCATGGTGCTGCGTGACGAGCTGCTAAAACGCGGTTGGATCCACCAGATCCGCCAGCGCAGCGATGGCCCGGCGCAGGTCTTCTGTCACCCGGATTACGAAGGGGAAATTGGGCTCATCATGCCCTATGAGAAAGACTTCTGCGCCAGCTGTAACCGTCTGCGCGTCTCCTCTGTGGGCAAACTGCACTTATGTCTGTTTGGCGACGGTGGCGTTGATCTACGCGATCTGCTGGCAGATGATACCCAGCAGAGTGCGCTTGAAGCGCGGATCTCTCAGGCCCTGACGCATAAAAAACAGACCCACTTCCTGCATCAGGGCAATACCGGCATTACTCAGAACCTGTCCTACATCGGCGGGTAACCAGTCTTAAGAAGGAATCAGAAGATGAGTCAGGTAAGTGCAGAATTTATCCCGACACGTATTGCCATTCTTACCGTTTCCGACCGCCGTGGCGAAGAGGATGATACCTCCGGCCACTGGCTGCGCGAGGCGGCCCATGACGCAGGACATAAGATTGTCGATAAAGCGATGGTCAAAGAGAATCGCTACGCCATTCGCGCGCAGGTCTCTCAGTGGATCGCCAGTGTTGAGGTGCAGGTGGTGCTGATCACCGGCGGCACCGGCTTTACCACGGGCGATCAGGTGCCTGAAGCGCTGATCCCGCTGTTCGACCGCGAAGTGGAAGGCTTCGGCGAGGTGTTCCGCATGCTCTCCTTTGAGGAGATTGGTACCTCCACGCTGCAGTCGCGTGCCGTGGCGGGCGTGGCAAATAACACCCTGATTTTCGCCATGCCGGGTTCGACCAAAGCCTGCCGCACCGCGTGGGAAAACATCATCGCCCCGCAGCTGGATGCCCGTACCCGTCCGTGTAATTTTCATCCCCATTTAAAGAAATAAGCTATGTCACAACTGACCCACATTAACGCCGCTGGCGAAGCGCATATGGTGGACGTCTCCGCCAAAGCGGAAACGGTGCGCGAGGCGCGCGCGGAAGCGTTCGTTACCATGCTGCCTGAAACGCTGGCGATGATTATCGACGGCAGTCATCACAAGGGTGACGTGTTTGCCACGGCCCGTATTGCGGGTATTCAGGCCGCGAAACGCACCTGGGACTTAATCCCGCTTTGCCACCCGCTGATGCTGAGCAAAGTGGAAGTGAACCTGCAGGCGCAGCCGGAGCACAGCCGCGTGCGCATTGAATCGTTGTGCCGTTTAACCGGGAAAACCGGCGTGGAGATGGAGGCGCTGACGGCAGCCTCCGTCGCCGCGCTGACCATCTACGACATGTGCAAAGCGGTACAGAAAGATATGGTGATTGGCCCGGTTCGCCTGCTGGCAAAAAGCGGCGGCAAGTCCGGTGATTTTAAGGTGGACAGCCATGATTAAGGTGCTCTTTTTTGCTCAGGTGCGTGAACTGGTGAATACCGACAGCCTGACGCTGGATGCCTCTTTTGAAAACGTTGCGGCTCTGCGTGCGCATCTGGCGGCACAAAGCGACCGCTGGGCGCTGGCGCTGGACGAAGGCAAGCTGCTGGCCGCCGTGAATCAGACGCTGGTGGAATTCACCCATCCGCTGAAGGCAGGGGATGAAGTGGCTTTCTTCCCGCCGGTGACAGGGGGCTAAGATGGCGGAAACCCGAATTCTGGTAGGTCCTGAGCGCTTCAGTGTTGGTACAGAATACAGCTGGCTGGCGGAACGCGATGAAGACGGCGCGGTCGTCACCTTTACCGGCAAGGTGCGCAACCACAACCTCGGCGACAGCGTGAAGGCGCTGACGCTGGAACACTATCCCGGCATGACGGAGAAATCGCTGGCGGAGATTGTGGACCAGGCGCGAAGCCGCTGGCCGCTTGGGCGCGTCACGGTGATTCACCGCATCGGTGAGATGTGGCCCGGCGAGGAGATTGTCTTTGTCGGGGTGACCAGCGCACACCGCGGCAGCGCGTTTGCCGCCGGGGAATTCATTATGGATTACCTCAAAACCAGAGCGCCGTTCTGGAAGCGCGAAGCCACGCCGGAAGGCGAACGGTGGGTCGAGTCCCGCGACAGCGATAAACAGTCCGCCAGCCGTTGGTAGTCGGTTTACGTGGATGTGTTACTCTTAACGTGTGTGTCTACTTAATCTTAATCAGGAGTGAATCATGGACCGATTTCCGCGTTCCGATTCAATAGTACAGCAGACCCGTAGCGGGCTGCAGACGTATATGGCTCAGGTGTATGGCTGGATGACGGTCGGCTTACTGCTTACCGCGTTTATCGCGTGGTATGCAGCGAACACCCCTGAGCTGATGATGTTTATCTTCTCCAGCAAAATCACCTTCTTTGGGCTGATTATCGCGCAGCTGGCGCTGGTGTTTGTGCTCTCAGGCCTGGTGCAAAAGCTGAGTGCCGGCATGGCAACGACCCTGTTTATGCTCTATTCGGCGTTAACGGGGCTGACGCTTTCCAGCATTTTCATCGTTTACACCTACTCTTCCATCGCCAGCACCTTCGTGGTAACCGGCGGGATGTTTGGTGCGATGAGCCTCTACGGTTACACCACCAAACGCGATCTGAGCGGCTTCGGCAGCATGCTGTTCATGGGGCTGATCGGGATCGTGCTGGCGTCGCTGGTAAACCTGTGGCTGAAGAGCGAAGCGCTGATGTGGGCGGTGACCTACATTGGGGTGGTGGTCTTCGTGGGACTGACGGCGTATGATACCCAGAAGCTGAAAAATATCGGCGAACAGATCGACGTGCGCGACAGCTCTAACCTGCGCAAATACTCGATTCTGGGCGCGCTGACGCTCTATCTGGATTTCATCAACCTGTTCCTGATGCTGCTGCGCATTTTCGGCAACCGTCGCTAGTTATTTCCCCTCACCCCAACCCCTCTCCCCAAAGGGGAGAGGGGCTCGATCGGTTCCCTCTCCCCTTTGGGGAGAGGGGTAGGGTGAGGGGCGTTCACTTCGCCAACATCCTCTCATTCTTCGCCCGTAACTTCTTCGCCCGGCTCTCCAGCACCAGATAACAGACCGTTGCCAGCGCCAGCGGCAGGAAGTAATAGAGCATGCGGTAGGCGAGCAGGGCCGCAATGATGGTGCCCTGAGAGACATGTTCTCCAGCCAGCAGAGCGATGAAGACCGCCTCCAGCACGCCGATCCCCGCCGGAATATGCACGATCACCCCGGCAATACTGCTCACCAGCAGCACGCCCAGCACGAAGAAGTAATTCACGTCTTCACCCATCAACAGCCAGATAATCGCCCCCATCGCCATCCAGTTAGCACTGGACACGGCCATCTGCAGCACCGCGAACTTCCACGAGGGCAATACCAGTTTTTGCCCTTTGATCGTCATATGACGGCGTTTCGCAAACGCGCAGGCCCAGAGATAAACGGCGATAATCAACAGCAGCACGATGCCCAGTATGCGCAGGGTGGTTTCGTCGATATACCAGTGCGCGGGCAGCTGTACCACGCCGACAGTAAATATCACCCCGCCAAGCAGAATATAGCCCAGCCAGTTGGTGGTGATGCTCAGGGAAAAAATGCGCGTAATCGTCCCGCCAGGCAGCCCCAGGCGCGAGTACAGGCGATAGCGCATGCCAATCCCACCGACCCAGGTGCTCAGCGTCAGGTTAAAGGCGTAGCAGATAAACGACACCAGCATGACCTGACGTTTGGCCAGCTTGTGGCCGCAGTAAGCCCGACCCAGCAGGTCATAGCAGCCATACATCAGGTAGCTCACGATAACCAGCCCAAGCGCCCCCAGCAGCACCATCCGGTTATAGTTGCGGATAACTTTCCACACCTCTTCCCAGTCAACTTTCTGCGCGTAGACCACCAGCAGAACCGCGACGGCGATGAAAAACAGCCAGGTCAGGATCTTTTTTGCCAGCCGCCAGCGCGGATGTGATTTCGACATCAGGGTTTGCCTCCGTCTTCCGCTTCAATACGGTCCTGGGTTTCCATTTCCGGTTGTACCGGCGGGTCCACCTGCGCCAGTTTCGGCGTATGCGCCGGCAGCCAGCCGACCATCGCCGGGAAATGGCGCAGGAAGTGGAACACCACCACGCTGATGCCCAGGTTCCACCAGGTGCGTTTGGGGACCATGGATTCATCCACCCGCACGCAGTCGTTGACGATCAGTGCCTGCAGGTTATCCCGCAGGGTCTGGTTAAACTGGCGATCGTGAATGATCAGGTTGGCTTCCAGATTGAGCGACAGGCTAAGGGGGTCAAGGTTACTGGAACCGACGGTTGCCCAGTGGTCGTCCATCAGCGCGACTTTGCCGTGCAGCGGCCGACGGCGATATTCGTAGATCTGAACGCCGCCTTTCACCAGATAGTTATACAGCAGCCGCGCCCCGACTTTGACGATGGGCATATCCGGCTCGCCCTGCACAATCAGCTTCACCCGCACCCCGCGTCGGGCCGCATTGCGCATGGCATGCAGCAGGCGATAGCCCGGGAAAAAGTAGGCGTTGGCGATGATCACTTCGCGCTTCGCGTTGGCCAGCATCTTAAGATAGTGACGTTCAATATCGTCCCGGTGCTCACCGTTATCCCGCCAGACGAAAAGCGCCTGCGCTTCGCCGGGTTTGCGGTTCTCTTCCGGGCGATGATGGCGTCGCCACCAGCGGCGAACGGCCTCTTTCCCCGGCAGGTTTTCCAGCTCAAACAGTAAAATGTCCTGTACCACCGGGCCTTCAATGCGGATTGCGTAGTCCTGCTTCGCTTCCGGGCCATAGTCGGACATATGTTCCGCGGAGTAGTTAATGCCGCCAACAAACGCTACCGTTTCATCCACCACCACAATTTTGCGGTGCATCCGGCGGAAAAGGTTGGTCCGCATGCCGAACAGGCGAGGGCCGGGATCGTAGTAGCGGAACACCACGCCCGCGGCGGTCAGTTCATTAACGAACGCGTCGCTGAGGTCCGGCGAGCCATAGCCATCCAGCAGCACCTCAATTTTGACGCCGCGCCGGGCGGCGCGCAGCAGCACGCTGTGCAACTGCTTGCCAACGTTATCTTCGAACCAGATAAAGGTTTCGAGGATCACCTTCTGCTGAGCGTTATCAATGGCCTTAAACACGGCCGGGTAATACTCGTCCCCGTTGACCAGCAGCGTGATCCGGTTGCCTTCCTGCCAGGAACATTTCATAAGTGGATCTCCGCGCTGAGCGGGGCATGGTCGGAAAGATGCCGCCAGTTGAGGAGCGCCAGCGCGGTAGGGCTGCTGGCATGGGCATTTTTCACGTAAATGCGATCAAGGCGCAGCAGTGGAAACCGCACCGGAAACGTGCGCGCAGGTCTGCCGTTCGCCCGGGTGAAAATCTCCTCCAGCCCGGCATCCACTTTCAACGGATGGTTTGCCCGCTGTCGCCAGTCGTTGAAATCGCCTGCCACGACAACAGGTTCACCGTCAGGCAGCGCGTTGGCCCATTCGGCCAGCATTTTCAGCTGCGCCTGACGATGGGCTTCGCGAAGTCCCAGGTGAACGCAGCCGACATGGATCGGCAGATCAAGATCGGGCGGCGTAATGCGACAGTAAAGCAGCCCGCGTTTTTCACTCTCCCCGACGGAAACGTCGCGGTTTTCGTAATGTTCAATGGGATAACGCGACAGCACCGCGTTGCCGTGATGCCCTTCAGGATAGACCGCATTGCGGCCGTAAGCGTAATCACTCCACATGGTGTCGGCCAGAAATTCGTAGTGCGGCGTGTCGGGCCAGTTTTCAAAGTGGAGCGGATGCACTTCGTGGGCGCCCATCACTTCCTGCAGGCAGACAATATCCGCGCTGACGGTGCGCACCGCGTCGCGCAGCTCCGGTAAAATGAAGCGGCGGTTAAATGCTGTGAAGCCTTTATGAATGTTTATCGTCAGCACCTTAAGCGAGAAATGCTGCATTTTTTTCGTCATAAGCTCCTTCCTGAGTGACTATCCCGATGAAAATAAAGTGTAGTCGTCGTCACAAAAAGATGCGGCGTTACGGAATTTTCCGTAAAGTGCGGTAGTCTGATTAAGCAGAGAAAAATCCTTCAGGAGAGAAGCCATGAAGTGGCAACAACGTGTTCGTGTCGCAACTGGCCTGAGTTGCTGGCAGATAATGTTGCATTTACTGGTCGTGGCCGTACTGGTGATGGGCTGGATGAGCGGCACGCTGGTGCGTGTTGGCCTGGGACTATGCGTCCTTTATGGCGTCACCGTACTGTCGATGCTGTTTTTACAGCGCCACCATGAAGCGCGCTGGCGCGAGGTGGGTGACGTGCTCGAAGAGCTCACCACCACCTGGTATTTTGGTGCAGCGATGATTGTGCTTTGGCTATTGTCTCGCGTGCTGCAAAACAACCTGCTGCTGGCCCTGGCCGGTCTGGCTATTCTTGCCGGGCCTGCGGTGGTCTCGTTGCTGACCAAAGAGAAAAAGCTACGCGATGTTGCGTCTAAACATCGCGTACGCCACTGAGCCCGTCGTGGCCGCGATGACCAGTAGCGGCCACAAACTTCCCCAGACAATATCCAGACTCGCATCCTTCAGATAAATTTGCTTGGTGATATCCGTAAAGTGACGAATCGGGTTTATCCACGTCAGATCCTGTAGCCACACCGGCATATTCTCAACGGGCGAGACATACCCCGAGAGCAGGATCGCGGGCATCATAAAGACGAACACTCCGATAAACGCCTGCTGCTGCGTCGAACAGAGCGCGGAAATCAGCAGTCCAAACCCCACCAGCGACAGCCCGTAAATCACCATGGTGAAGTAAAACAGCGCCAGCGAGCCGGCGAACGGGATCTGGTAGGCCCAGATACCCACCCCCAGCACGATGGTGGCCTGGAACGTGGCGACAATCAGCGCCGGCACCGCTTTGCCGACAAAGATTTGCCAGGTGGCGAGCGGGGAAACCAGCAGCTGATCCAGCGTGCCCTGTTCGCGCTCGCGGGCGACGGAGAGAGAGGTCACAATCATCACCCCGATGGTGGTGATCATGGCGATCAGCGACGGCACCACAAACCATTTGTAGTCCAGGTTCGGGTTGTACCAGTTACGAACCACCAGTTCACTGTTGTTGGGTTTCGGTTTTCCCGCCATTAGCTCCTGCTGGTAATCCTTCACTATCTGCTGCAGATAGTTGGCCGCGATCTGGGCGCTGTTGGAGTTACGCCCATCGAGGATCAGCTGTATCGGCGCGGTTTGTAAGGTGTCCAGGTTGCGGGAAAAATCCGCCGGGAAACGCACCAGCAGCAGCGCTTTTTGGGTGTCGATAGTGGGCTTAATCTCCTGCGGGCTTTTCAGCAGCAGGACATGGGTAAAGGCTTTCGCACGGGCAAAGCGCTGCGTCAGCTCGACGGCATGTTTGCCGTTGTCTTCGTTGTAGATGGCGATGGTAGCGTTAGTCACCTCAAGGGTGGCGGCAAACGGAAACAGTAAAACCTGGATCAGCACCGGCAACACCAGAATGGCGCGGGTTTGCGGCTCGCGCAGCAGGGATTGCAGCTCTTTGCGTATTAACGTCCATAAACGGTGAAACATGTTCGCTCCTTAATCCAGTCGCCGTTTGGTTTTCATCCACGTCAAACCGATAAACATCAACGCTGAGGCCATTAAAAACAGCGTGTTGATAATCAGCACCACCGGAATATTCCCCGCCAGGAACAGGCTTTGCAGGGTGCTCACAAAGTAGCGCGCCGGAATCACGTAGGTCACGGCGCGGATCACGGCAGGCATGCTGTCAATCTGGAAGATAAACCCGGACAGCATAATCGACGGTAAAAAGGCGGCGTTGAGGGCCACCTGCGCGGCGTTAAACTGGTTGCGGGTAATGGTGGAGATGAGCAGCCCCATGCCCAGCGTGCTGAGTAAAAACAGGCTGGTGATAAAGAACAGTACCACCAGCGAGCCGCGATACGGGACGCCGAGGATAAAGACGGACACCAGCATGCAGAGCAGCATCGCCAGCATGCCGAGAAAGTAGTAAGGAATAAGCTTACACAGCAGCAGCTCGACGCGCGTCACTTCGGTTGAAAGCAGCGCCTCCATGGTGCCGCGCTCCCACTCGCGGGCGATCACCAGCGAGGTCAGTATCGCGCCAATGACCGTCATGATAATGGTCACCGCGCCCGGAATAATAAAATGCTGGCTGATGGCGGCAGGGTTAAACCAGTAGCGCGTCTCGACGTCGATCAGCGGTTCAAACGTCTCGCCACGATCCTCGGCGCGCTGCATTTGCCACAGCTGCCAGATACCTTCCACGTAGCCCTGAACGAAGTTCGCGGTATTCGGCTCGCTGCCGTCGGTAATGACCTGGATCGGCGCATCTGTATTCGCACGCGCCATGTTGGCGGCAAAATCAACAGGAATAACGATCAGACCGCGAATTTTCCCGGCCTGCATTTTCTGGATTAATTCCTGCCGGTTATCGCTGATGGTGGCATCAATGTAGGGCGAGCCGGTCATGGCGTGGGTGAAGTCCAGCGCCTCTTCGCTCTGCTGTTCCAGCAATATCCCAACCCGCAGCTTGCTGGAGTCCAGATTAATGCCGTAACCGAAGATAAACAGCAGCAGCAGGGGGATCACCACCGCAATCAGCCAGCTACTCGGGTCACGCACGATCTGCCGCGTCTCTTTAACGCACAGCGCGCGGACCCTGCGCCAGGAAATGGCATTACTGCGCATGGGCATTCTCCTTATCCCAGTCGTGGATGAGGGTAATA
>NZ_JAIWJZ010000169.1:0-727 GCF_020216105.1 Enterobacter sp. K16B | reverse complement strand
ATCCAGCGTCATCTCATCTCCCTGTGCCTGGATCTCCACCTTCCCTTTACCGGCAAACATTTTGATGCCCAGCTTTTGCGCATACAGACTTACCCGCTCCCCGGCCGCCACGGTGAATCTTTTCAGTGCGCTGAAATCCGTGTGCCCGCCGCTGGTACTGATGATGTTGTCTCCCGCCGACTGCTGCAGGCTTTTCCCCGTCACCTGCGCCATCCCTTCCGGCGCCGAGACCAGCAGCGCCGCTTTCTTTAAATCCATCAGCGCTTCTGACAGCAGCGCCTTCTGCGTCTGCACATCTGCCAGTTCCGCCCTCGCCGCTTCTGCCGCGCTGCGTAGCGATTCAGCCAGTGACCGCGCCTGCTCCAGCTGGCTTATCGCTGCCTGCATCTCCAGCACCTGACCCTGCGCCTTCGCCTGGCCGTCAGCGCTGATAAAAATCCCTTTCTGCGCCCGTATCGCGCCCCAGCTGTCCGTCCTGAGCTCAAACCCCTCGCCGCGCTGCTGTTTCTCACTGTCAACCAGGTGGCCGAGGTTCAGCTGGCTCTTGCCGCCGTACTCCGTGCTGACCTTGATGTGCTCTTTACCACGCTCGTCATCAAGGCGGATTTTGTTGTTCGCCGGGGTGCGCAGGACGTTGCGTTTGTAGTTCCGGATGGTGACGTGGTCGCCGTGCGCCGAGTCGTGCAGCACGCCGGCAATGTACGGCCGGTCCGGGTTACCGTCCTCA
>NZ_JAIWJZ010000168.1:0-9441 GCF_020216105.1 Enterobacter sp. K16B | reverse complement strand
ACGCAGGGGGTCGCGGGTTCGAGTCCCGTCCGTTCCGCCACTTATTAAAAGCCCTGAGTTAACGCTCAGGGCTTTTTTCTTATCTGTCGCCCAATTATTGCTAAACAAGCAAAAATCCTCTGCGTTTTACGATCTTTTTCTTCATAACCGCTGTAGCGATAATTCTCCTCAGTTAACAAACATTATGAATAACGAGGATTATATGACTCTCCCTGCATTTGGCCTGGGCACTTTCCGCCTGAAAGACGACGTTGTTATCGCATCTGTAAAAACCGCACTCGAACTCGGTTATCGTGCAATTGATACGGCACAGATCTATGAAAACGAAGCTGCCGTGGGTCAGGCCATTGAAGAAAGCGGCGTGCCGCGTAGCGAACTGTTTATTACCACCAAAATCTGGATTGAAAACCTCAGCAAAGACAAGCTGATCCCGAGCCTGAAAGAGAGCCTGAAGAAGTTGCGCACCGACTATGTCGATCTGACGCTGATCCACTGGCCATCACCAAACGATGCCGTCTCTGTGGAAGAATTCATGCAGGCACTTCTGGAAGCGAAAAAGCAGGGCCTGACGCGTGAAATTGGCATTTCCAACTTCACCATTCCGCTGATGGAAAAAGCCATTGCCGCTGTTGGCGCAGACAACATTGCGACCAACCAGATTGAACTCTCTCCTTATCTGCAAAACCGCAAAGTGGTGGACTGGGCCAAACAGCACGGCATCCACATCACTTCTTACATGACGCTGGCTTACGGTAAGGCGCTGAAAGATGAAGTGATTATGCGCATCGCTGAGAAACATAATGCGACGGCTGCGCAGGTGATCCTGGCATGGGCGATGGGTGAAGGGTATGCGGTGATCCCATCATCAACTAAACGTGAAAACCTGGCCAGCAACCTGTTAGCCGTGGATCTTCAACTGGATGCTGACGACAAAAAAGCGATCGCTGCTCTGGAGTGCAACGACCGCCTGGTCAGCCCTGAAGGTTTAGCGCCAAACTGGGATTAAGTTTGACCCACCCTCTGTACACTTAACCCTCACACAGCTCCTCCGGGAGCTGTTTTTATATGCTCACTCAGAAAATCAATAAAGGCACGGATGCGTGTACTCACCGCTCTGTCGCTGTAATACACTGCGCTAAAAGGCATTTCGACCGGCAGACGTTTATCCGCCATCAGTTCCACAAGTTCACCACGCGCTATTTCCTTATCAATCATGTAGTCAGACAAACAGGCGATCCCGTTGCCTTCAAGACACAATTGCTTCAGCGTCTCCCCGCTGTTAGACGACAACCCGCAGGTGATCTCATGCAACTGACCGTCAGGGCAGGCGACAGGCCAGGTATTCAGCGACACGGGTTCCGTAAAGCCCAGACACAGATGCTGTTTCAACTCTTCAACCGTTTCAGGTTTGCCATGTTCAGTGATGTATTGCGGCGAGGCGATAATTTTACGGTAGCTGGCAAACAAAGGACGCGCACGCAGACTTGAATCCGTCAGTGTTCCCGCCCGGATCGCCACATCCACTTTGCGTTCGATAAGGTTGATAAAGGTCTCGGAGGAGACCAATGAGAGTGTCATTTCCGGATAACGCTCACGAAAAGGTTTGATCAGCGGCATCAGAAAGTGCAGAACTACCGGTGTGGCCGCATCAATGCGCAGCAACCCACGCGGGGTGCTGCGTGTTTCCATGATCTCCGTCTCCGCTGCCGCCATCTCCTGCAGAACCGATTGTACGCGGCGGAAATAGCGCTCACCTTCCTCGGTCAGGCTGAGCTGCCGTGTCGTCCGGTTGAGCAGACTCACCCCAAGCTTCATCTCCAGTTTTTTTACCGCGCGGCTAATGGCTGAGTTAGCTTGCCCCAGCTGTTCGGCCGCACGGCTAAAACTGCCGCTTTCGACGACGGCGACAAAGATTGTCAGCTCTTCCGACGTAGCTTTCATTGTTGCACCACCTGCAAAATTCTATTGAGATTTTGACCATTTTTGTTATTTAACCACTGGCGCATACTGCCTGTCATCTTAATCCTGATGATACGGAGTATTTTATGCCACTGGCGCTACTTGCCCTGACGATCAGTGCCTTTGCAATCGGCACGACCGAATTTGTTATCGTAGGACTGGTTCCTACCATTGCTAACCAGCTTGCGATCTCATTGCCCTCCGCCGGGCTGTTGGTCTCAATCTACGCCCTGGGCGTTGCCGTCGGTGCGCCAGTGCTGACTGCCCTGACCGGGCGCTTTCCACGTAAGCAGCTGTTAGTCGCGCTGATGGTGCTGTTTACCGCCGGCAACATTCTGGCCTGGCAAGCGCCGGACTACACAACGCTGGTGATTGCCCGCCTGTTGACTGGCCTCGCACACGGTGTGTTCTTCTCGATTGGTTCCACCATTGCAACCAGCCTGGTACCTAAAGAGAAAGCGGCTTCAGCCATTGCAATCATGTTTGGTGGGCTGACCGTCGCCCTGGTCACGGGCGTACCGTTGGGGACGTTTATCGGACAGCACTTCGGCTGGCGTGAAACTTTCCTGGCCGTCTCTTTACTGGGGGTCATCGCCCTGGTGGCCAGCCTGCTGCTGGTTCCGTCGAATATTCCCGGCCGGGCGAGCGCCAGCCTGCGCGATCAACTGAGAGTGCTTACGCACCCACGTTTACTGATCATCTATGCGGTTACCGCCCTGGGCTATGGTGGGGTATTCACCGCCTTCACCTTCCTGGCACCGATGATGCAGGATCTGGCCGGTTTCTCTCCCAATGCCGTGAGCTGGATTTTGCTGGGATACGGTATCTCCGTTGCGATTGGCAATATCTGGGGTGGCAAGCTGGCAGATAAGCATGGCGCGGTCCCGGCACTGAAATTCATCTTCGCTGTCCTGGTCGTGCTGCTGCTGATTTTCCAGTTCACGGCTTCGATACACTACGCTGCGCTGGTTACGGTACTCGTCATGGGGATCTTTGCTTTTGGCAATGTGCCCGGGCTTCAGGTTTACGTTGTACAAAAAGCTGAGCTCTACACTCCAAATGCGGTGGATG
Organism: Enterobacter sp. K16B; assembly: GCF_020216105.1. Lineage (NCBI taxonomy): Bacteria > Pseudomonadati > Pseudomonadota > Gammaproteobacteria > Enterobacterales > Enterobacteriaceae > Enterobacter > Enterobacter sp. K16B. The sequence goes on along the minus strand of NZ_JAIWJZ010000168.1, from coordinate 6,411 downwards.
TGGCATCAGGTCTGAACATTGCCGCATTTAATATTGGTATCGCGCTGGGCTCCATCATTGGCGGACAAACCGTCGCGCATGTTGGATTAACTCAGACGCCCTGGATCGGCGCGGTGATTGTCCTGGTGGCCCTCCTGCTGATTGGTCTGAGCGGACGTCTGGATAAACCAGCCCGTGTGGCACTGGGATGACATGAGTAAGTGCTTGCTTACAAAACTGGAAAGCGGTTTCTCAGAAATTGCGTTGAAAGTATGACCTAAAGTCCCTATAACATTAGAACCAGTCCGTTTTCCGGGCTGGTTCATGTTATAGAGGCTGTTTCCAAAAGTGCGAAAAAATACCTATGCCATGCGTTATGTTGCCGGAATGCCCGCGGAGAGGATCTTGCCTCCGGGGTCGTTTGCGAGCATCAGCCAGGCATTGCCCGCCGGTACTCCGTTAAGTAGCGATGAAAAAATTCGCGTGCTGGTGTGGAATATCTTTAAGCAGCAGCGCGCCGAGTGGTTATCGGTCCTCAAGAACTTTGGAAAAGATGCCCACCTGGTTCTGCTCCAGGAGGCGCAAACCACCCCTGAACTGGTCAGGTTTGCGACCACTAACTATCTCGCCGCCGACCAGGTGCCAGCATTTGTTTTGCCTCAACATCCCTCCGGTGTAATGACGCTGTCTGCGGCGCATCCGGTCTACTGTTGCCCCTTACGCGAACGCGAGCCTATCCTGCGTCTGGCGAAATCGGCGCTGGTGACGGTCTACCCGCTGCCGGATACCCGAATGCTGATGGTCGTGAATATCCACGCGGTCAATTTCAGCCTCGGCGTGGATGTGTATAGTAAGCAGTTACTCCCTATTGGCGATCAGATTGCGCATCACAGTGGGCCCATCATCATGGCCGGTGATTTCAATGCCTGGAGCCGCCCGCGCATGAATGCGCTGTACCGCTTTGCGCGCGAAATGTCGCTGCGTGAAGTTCGTTTTAGCGATGACCAGCGCAAAAAAGCCTTTGGTCGTCCTCTCGATTTTGTCTTCTATCGTGGTTTGAGCGTGCACGACGCCTCTGTTCTGGTCACGCGTGCCTCCGATCACAATCCTCTACTCGTCGAATTCAGTCCCGGCAAACCTGATAAATAATGGTGTGTCAGGTCTGCCGTGGGGCAGGCCTGTGCGGGTGCTGCCCTTTATTTTAAACTCACAAAGGACAGTACGATGACAACAACACACTCCCATCATGACAACGTAGAAAAACAGTTCGGTTCTCAGGCAAATGCTTATCTGAGCAGCGCCGTACACGCTTCTGGCCGCGATCTGGTGCGTCTCGGTGAACGCCTGGCGGCATTCCCGCAGGCCCACGTGCTGGATTTAGGCTGCGGCGCGGGGCATGCCAGCTTTACGGCTGCGCAGCAGGTGGCGCAGGTCACCGCATATGACTTATCCGGCCAGATGCTGGAAGTGGTTGCTGAAGCGGCAAAAGCGAAAGGGTTGCAGAACATTGCTACGCGCCAGGGGTATGCCGAATCCTTACCGTTTGACGATGCGTCATTTGAGGTGGTGATTAGCCGTTATTCCGCGCACCATTGGCATGATGTCGGCCAGGCATTACGCGAAGTCAAACGCGTTCTGAAGCCAGGTGGCATCTTCATTATTATGGATGTCATGTCGCCCGGGCATCCGGTACGCAATATCTGGCTGCAGACGGTGGAAGCGCTGCGCGACACCTCCCATGTGCAAAACTACTCTGCCGGAGAGTGGTTAACCTTTATCACTGAAGCGGGCCTGATTACGCGCGCGTTAATAACAGACCGTTTGCCGCTGGAGTTCAGCTCGTGGATCGCGCGTATGCGCACCCCGGAAGCATTGAGCCAGGCGATCAGGCTGTATCAGGAGAGTGCGTCCGCAGAAGTGAAGGCGTACTTTGAACTGCAGGATGACGGTTCATTCACCAGCGATACCATCATGGCTGAAGCCCAGAAAGCGGGATAAATAAAAAAGGCACCGAGGGGAATCGGTGCCTTTTTACCTTGCGATCGTGTCATCAGGAGTCTGGCGTAGCGCTGTTCTTCACAAACAGCGTCAGCTGGTCGCCTGGTTTCAGGTTGTCAGTATCATTGTTCCAGCGCATCACATCTTTGATGTTCACGCCGTGTCGTTTTGCGATACTGGACAGTGAATCGCCTTTGCGCACGCGATAGGTAATGCTATCGCTGTTGCTGGCGAGACGCTGTGCGCTACTCCCTGCACCTACTGTCAGCGTTTGACCGACTTTCAGGCCTGAACTGCGCAGGTTATTCCACTGCTGCAGATCGCTTGCCGTCACGCCAAGACGTGATGCAATACCCGAAAGCGTATCACCTGAACGAACCTTATAACTGCGGCTGTTGACGGATGATGCATCCGCGATCAGCGTTGACTGAACGGCGGCGATTTCACCCGACGCTAAAGACTCGCGTAACTGCTCAGCATGCTTCTGCGGAACCATTACATACTGTGGGCCACTTGCCCCCAGGGTTGAGCCTTTAACGCCAGCATTAAAGGTTTTCAATTTACTGACCGACATACCCGTCATATCAGCGACCTGTTGAATATCAACCGGGTTGCTGAGGCGAACGCGCGCCAGTGCACGACTTTCGTCTGGTGTTGGCAGTTGTACACCGTAACGCTTGCTGTTCTTGAGAATATCACTCAATGCCAGCATCTTCGGTACGTAAATCTTTGTTTCCTGTGGCAGTGAGAGCGACCAAAAATCGGTGGATTTACCCCGTGCTTTATTCGCTTTCATTGCCTTCAGTACACGACCTTCGCCACTATTATACGCTGCGACCGTTAACAGCCAGTCGCCGTCAAACATCTTGTTCAGACGTTGCATCATGTCGAGAGCGGCTGTCGTGGAAGCGACAACATCGCGACGCGCATCATAGTTGCGGGTCTGTTTCAGACCATAGTTTCGCCCGGTGCTCGGAATGATCTGCCAAATGCCTGCGGCATTGGCGCCAGACGTCGCGTGTGGGTCAAAAGCGCTCTCCACTATGGGTAGGAGTACCAGCTCCATAGGCATGTTACGTTTTTTAACTTGCCCGGCTATCCAGTACATATACGGCTCTGCCCGTAACGTTACATCGTGGAGATAGCTCTTATTTCTTAAATACTTCTGTTTCTGTTCGCGAATCCGGCTGTTTTCCGGAATTCCCATCTTTAGCTCGTCGCCAATAGAGGTCCACAAGTCTTGATCCTGCGCGAAAGATGTCCCATCGTCCATCCAGCGCGCTGCACTTGTAAACTTCCCTGCTTCCCCTTGACCAGCTGCAGAAAGGCTCTGTGCGTGCTGTTGTACGTTGCTGCCGTTCTGCGACTGGCAACCTACGAGCAGGACAGAGGCGAGTAATATCGCTTTTGCCTTCATGTGTGTGTCAATAGTTGCTTAAAAGACGAGCGATGATAACGGCGAATTTTTGAAAAGGCAACCCGCAATTATCTGAAGTTATCTTTCTTTGACCTTAACCATGCAAATCGCTCTTCTGGTTGTTGCAAATTTGTTTCTTGGTTAATTTTATTAATTAAATCAATATCATCTGTTCGTAAAAATAAATTAATTTGGCGCTCATTTTTCAGAGTTACGGGGAGTGTATTTTGGTTTTTTGCACGTAACTCCTTCACTTTGTGGTAATAATCCTGAATCGCCCGATCCTCCGGTAACAGGCCAACAGCAAACTTCATATTTCCTAATGTATACTCATGCGCGCAACAAATAACAGTGTCGTCAGGTAAGGCGCTAATCTTCTGTAAAGAGTGATACATTTGGGCTGGTGTGCCTTCAAAGAGTCTTCCGCAGCCTCCGGAGAACAGCGTGTCGCCGCAAAACAGATAAGGTTTGCTGTAGAAACACAGATGTCCTGAAGTGTGACCTGGTGTAGCAAATACAGAAAACTCCCACTCGCCGATGAGGATATTTTTGCCCTCTTCGACTATGTGCGTGGTTCCCTTATCTTGTGTCTCTGCCGGTCCGTAAACCACAAGATGCGGAAAACGGGCGCGAAGCTCGCCAACACCGCCAGTGTGATCGTGATGATGGTGGGTCAACAGAATGGCTTCAGGCTGCCAGCCATTTACCTTAATAGCGTGCAAAACGGGGGCAGACTCTCCGGGGTCGACAATGACGCATCGACGTTGGTCGTCAACCAAAACCCAGATGTAATTGTCCTCAAAAGCAGGAATACTGATAAGATTCATACATTACCTCTTATAGCGTGGCGGGTGTGTTGATGAAACCGGCAAGGATACCTCAGACTGTCGCAGCACCGGAACGTTGGGCGGAATTGCCCTGGGGTGAATACTATCGCGAGGCGTTAGAACAGCAGCTCAGGCCCTGGCTCGCGAAAATGTATGGCTTTCACCTGCTTAAGATTGGCAATCTCAGCGCGGAAATCAATACCGAAAGCTGCGCTATCTCGCATCAGGTCAATGTCTCTCTCGGCGGATCGCCGGTTCAGGTGAAGGCCGACCCATTGCATCTGCCGTTTGCCGAAAAATCCGTTGATGCGTGTTTGCTCGCGCACACGTTACCCTGGTGCAGCGACCCGCATCGTCTGCTTCGCGAAGCCGATCGCGTGCTGATTGATGACGGCTGGCTGGTACTTAGCGCATTCAATCCGCTGAGTCTGATGGGGCTGCGTAAGCTGGTGCCGGTGCTGCGCCGCACCCCACCTTACAACAGCCGGATGTTCACCATGATGCGCCAGCTTGACTGGCTTTCACTGCTGAATTTTGAAGTGCTCAGCTACGGTGGTTTTCAGGTGCTGCCCTGGGCGCGGCAGGGGGGCGTCGTGTTGAGCACCCATCTGCCTGCACTGGGCTGTTTGCAGTTTATCGTGGCGCGTAAGCGAACCATTCCTCTTACGCTTAATCCGATGAAGCAGAGCAAATCGAAAACGCCCATCCGCCAGACCGTGGGCGCCACGCGACAGTACAAAAAAAACGATCAGGCGTCGGGCTGATAGCCCGCATCTTCATGAGCGGGGTTGGCCGCCGCCGCCCGCGCCAGTTCGTCGCAGCGTTCGTTTTCCGGATGGCCGGCGTGGCCTTTTACCCACTCCCACTTTATTTCATGCTGCCCCAGCGCGGCATCAAGCCGTTTCCAGAGATCGACATTCTTGACCGGCTTCTTATCGGCGGTCATCCAGCCGCGTTTTTTCCAGTTGTGGATCCACTGGGTGATCCCCTGGCGCACGTACTGGCTGTCGGTGCTTAACACCACGTCACAATGCTCTTTTAGCGCCTCCAGCGCCACAATGGCCGCCATCAACTCCATCCGGTTGTTGGTGGTCAGAAAATAGCCTTCGCTAAAAGTTTTTTCATGCTGGCGATAGCGCATAATCGCACCGTAGCCGCCAGGCCCTGGGTTGCCGAGACAAGATCCATCGGTGAAAATTTCTACCTGTTTACGCATCTCTGGTAGACTTCCTGTATTTGAAACGTTCAGTTAAACGATAAGTCTGACATAAATGACCGCTATGAGCACTGCAATTACTCGCCAGATTGTCCTCGATACCGAAACCACCGGTATGAACCAGATCGGCGCGCACTACGAAGGGCATAAGATCATCGAGATCGGTGCCGTTGAAGTGGTGAACCGTCGTCTGACGGGGAACAACTTCCACGTCTACCTGAAACCCGATCGGCTGGTGGATCCCGAAGCGTTCGGCGTTCACGGTATTGCCGATGAGTTCTTGCTGGATAAGCCGACCTTTGCGGAGGTGGCGGACGAGTTTCTGGAGTATATCAAAGGCGCTGAGCTCATCATCCACAACGCCTCGTTCGATATCGGCTTTATGGACTATGAGTTTAGTAAGCTCCAGCGCGATATTCCGAAAACGAATACGTTTTGCAAGGTCACCGATAGCCTGGCGCTGGCGAGGAAAATGTTCCCCGGCAAGCGTAACAGCCTTGACGCACTCTGTTCGCGCTATGAGATAGACAACACCAAGCGAACGCTGCACGGGGCGTTGCTCGATGCCCAGATCCTGGCTGATGTCTATCTGGCGATGACGGGTGGCCAGACGTCAATGAAGTTCAGCATGGAAAACGAATCCCAGCAGACGCAGGACGAAGCGGGTATTCAGCGCGTCGTTCGCCAGGCCAGTCGGTTGCGGGTTGTTTTAGCCAGCGATGAAGAGTTGCTTAACCACGAATCCCGTCTGGATCTGGTGCAGAAGAAAGGCGGAAGCTGTATGTGGCGCGCCTGAAAAAGCGCCGGAATGCCTGTAAAATCATCGTTCGGGCGATTTTTGCAGCAAACGATTCAAAACGTGAGAAAAAGCATTGACGGGATCGGAGGCACACCGTAATATGCGCCTCGTTCCCCAAACGGGAACAGTGGAGCGGTAGTTCAGTCGGTTAGAATACCTGCCTGTCACGCAGGGG
>NZ_JAIWJZ010000167.1:0-760 GCF_020216105.1 Enterobacter sp. K16B | reverse complement strand
TCATGTCAGTGCAATACCCTGTCGTATACAGAATTGCTGGCAATAAAAGAAGGAACACAGAATGAAGTATGTGAATCTGGGTCGTAGCGGTTTGCAAGTCTCCCGTCTTTGCCTCGGTTGTATGAGCTATGGTGAACCTGAACGCCTGCCTCAACCCTGGTCCCTGGATGAAAAGGCGTCACGGCCGCTCATTCGTCAGGCGCTTGAAGCGGGCATTAATTTTTTTGATACCGCGAATATCTACTCGGGCGGAAGTTCTGAAGAGATCACAGGAAAAGCGCTGAAAGAAATGGCCAGACGCGACGAGATCGTTGTGGCGACAAAGACCTTCTTTCCGTGGCGCAACTCACCCAATACCGGGTTTCTTTCCCGCAAGGCCATTTTTCAGTCTATTGACGATAGCCTGACGCGCTTAGGTATGGATTATGTGGATCTCTTTCAGATTCACCGCTTTGACCACTCCACGCCTGTTGAAGAGACCATGGAGGCTCTGCATGACCTCGTTAAATCAGGAAAAGTACGTTACATCGGCGCATCATCTATGGAAGCCTGGCGCTTTGCAAAAATGCAGCATACTGCTGAGCGTAACGGCTGGACTCGATTTATCACGATGCAACCGCAATACAACCTGCTTTACCGGGAAGAAGAGCGCGAGATGCTGCCCCTGTGTGAAGACCAGGGCGTTGGAGTGATCCCCTGGAGTCCGATGGCGCGCGGCAGGCTCACGCGCGACTGGAGTGTCACGTCCCGACGAACGCAA
>NZ_JAIWJZ010000166.1:0-8813 GCF_020216105.1 Enterobacter sp. K16B | reverse complement strand
CTACGGTTTTGTAGGCCGGGTAAGGCGAAGCCGCCACCCGGCAAAACATGCTACGCCAGATCCGCCCCGTTGCTTGCAATCACCTTCTTATACCACCAGAACGATTTCTTGCGCTTTCTGTCCAGCGTGCCGTTGCCGGCATCGTCACGGTCGACGTAGACAAACCCGTAGCGCTTGCTCATCTCCCCCGTTGAGGCCGACACCAGGTCAATGCAGCCCCAGGTGGTGTAACCCATCAGCGGCACGCCGTCCTCAATCGCGTCGCCCATCGCGCGGATATGCTCGCGCAGATAGCTGATGCGGTAGTCGTCGTTAATCTCGCCGTTTTCATCAATGACGTCTTTCGCTCCGAGGCCGTTTTCCACCAGGAACAGCGGCTTCTGGTAGCGGTCGTACATCATGTTCATGGTGATGCGCAGGCCGAGCGGGTCGATGCCCCAACCCCATTCGCTCACCTCAATGTGCGGGTTGCGCAGGGATTTCACGATGTTCGCCGCGCTGGTGTTACCCGCGTTCATGTCTGCCGACGCGCAGCGCGAGGCGTAATAGCTGAACGAGACAAAATCGACGGTGTTTTTCAGCAGTTCGTCATCGCCCGGATCTTTAACAATCACCACCCCTTTTTCGCGGAACACGCGGGCAGAGTAGGCCGGATAGCGGCCGCGCGCCTGCACGTCGATAAAGAACAGGTTCTCGCGGTCTTTCTCCAGTGCCATCCACACGTCTTCCGGCTTACAGGAGTAAGGGTAGAAGTTCCCACCCGCCAGCATGCAGCCGACCTGGTTTTCCGGGTTCACCTCATGGGCGATTTTGGTCGCCAGCGCGCTTGCCACCAGCTCGTGGTGCGCGGCCTGGTATTTCACCTGGTCTTCGTTTTCACCTTCCTCAAACACCAGCCCCGCGCCGGAGAACGGGCTGTGCAGCATAATGTTGATTTCGTTGAAGGTCAGCCAGTATTTCACCAGCCCGTTAAACTCTTCAAAGCAGGTGCGGGCGTAGCGGGCGAAGAAATCTACCATCTTGCGGTTACGCCAGGATCCGTACTCCGTTACCAGGTGCATCGGCACGTCGAAGTGGCAGAGGGTCACCAGCGGCTCGATGTTGTACTTTTTGCACTCTTCAAACATCGCGCGGTAGAAGGCAATGCCCTCTTTATTGGGCAGCGGTTCGTCGCCGTTCGGGTAGAGGCGGCTCCAGGCAATCGAGGTACGGAACACCGTAAAGCCCATCTCCGCCATCAGGGCGATGTCTTCTTTATAGCGATGGTAAAAATCAATCGCCTCGTGGCTCGGGTAGAACTCGTCGTCACGCAGCGAAAAACGCTTTTCCTTACCGAGCTTTACCGCCAGGCGATTCGCGCCGTGGGGGATCATATCGACCGTGGTCAGTCCCTTGCCGCCTTCACGGTAAGCCCCTTCACTCTGGTTGGCGGCAAGCGCGCCGCCCCATAAAAATCCTTGTGGAAAAACAGACATTCTTACCTCGCTTTCAATTTATGCTTTTGCTGCGTTGTTCGGTACCGGTGCGCTCTGCAGGGCACGCGCTTTTTCGGCGTCGTCTTCGACCGGGATATCCTCAAACCCTAAAAGCAGGGTCAGAACAAACGACAGCACCACTGCCAGACCCATCACGCCAAACACCCAGACGATGGTCATCGGGTTTGCCGGGTCAAAGAACTGCACGCTGGTAAACAGCCCCGGCGCGGCCATTGAGTGGCTGGCAAGCCCGGCGATACCGGCCACCGCGCCGCAGATAAAGCCGCTTATCAGGCTGGCAATCAGCGGGCGTTTCAGACGGATAGCGACGCCGTACAGGGCCGGTTCAGAGATCCCCGCCATAATGGCAGAGGCTGCCGCCGCCAGCGCCGTCTGGCGCAGTTCCGGGTTTTTAGTTTTCCACGCCACTGCCAGCGACGAACCACCGAGCGACAGGTTGGCGCCGATCTCTGACGGCATGACCATCCCTTCTTTGCCCGTTTCGGCAATGGTCTGGATGATGGTTGGGGTAAACACGCGGTGCATCCCGGTCATTACCAGCAGCGGCCACAATGCACCCATGATCGCCACGGAGAGCCAGCCCAGGTAACCGTGAATGGTGTAGACCAGCGCGGAGATGGCGCTACCGATCCAGATCCCCAGCGGGCCAATCAGCACGATGGCGAGCGGGGCGGCAATCAGCACGATCAGCATCGGCTTCAGGAAGTTTTTCGTCACCGCCGGGGTGATGCGATCCACCCAGCGTTCGATGTACGACAGGCACCAGGTCATCACCAGCGCCGGAATAACGGTGTAGGTGTATTTCACCGCGGTCACCGGAATAAAGGCGAACTCAACGTGTTCACCCTGCGCGGCTTTCGCCATCAGCTCGATAAAGCCTCGGGTGGACCAGCACACCGGCAATGGCAATCGCCAGCGACATGTTGGTCTTGAATTTCACCGCCGCCGAGGCCGCCACCATCAGCGGCAGGAAGAAGAACGCGCCGTCGCCGATGACGGTCAAAATGGTGAGCGTCGGTGCGCCTTTTGGCAGCACGCCGGTCATCTCAAGGATCATCGCCAGCAGTTTAACCATCGAACCGCCGATGATCGCCGGGATCAGTGGGGACATGGTGCCGATCAGCGCGTCGAGGATCCCGGCGCCAATGCGGCGCAACGTCAACTTCTGCGGCCCTTCCGGCACCTCGGGCTGCAGGTCCGTCGGCAGCAGGCTCACCACCTCGCGATACGCCTGAGAGACGGTATTGCCAATGATCACCTGGCACTGGTTGTCGTTGCGCACGACGCCGAGCACGCCGCTGATGCTTTTCAGGCGTGCCGCGTCGATAAGGCTTTCGTCTTTCAGGACGAAACGCAGACGCGTCATGCAGTGGGTGAGGGCGACGATGTTCTCTTTGCCGCCCAGCGCGCTGACCACGTCGTTCGCCAGCGCTGCGTAATTTTTGGCCATCGGATGAGATCCTGTTATCGTTGTGAGAAATGTAGGAAACCGGTTCCACATAATCATCATGAGTTTTTATGGATGAAACAAGATCGCTTTTTGACCATATTTTCGTTTCGTGATGCAGATCGCAATGACGTGCTGAAAGCGTGATTTTGCCGTTGCGACAATTTTTCCGCAGTGCAGTACACTGCGGTCCATCAGATTCAGACGGAATAACAACATGACCACGATGCTTGAAGTGGCGAAGCGGGCAGGCGTTTCGAAGGCCACGGTGTCCCGGGTGCTGTCGGGAAATGGTTACGTCAGCCAGGAGACCAAAGACCGGGTGTTTCAGGCCATTGAAGAGAGCGGCTATCGCCCGAATTTACTGGCGCGCAACCTGGCGACCAAACGTACCCAGACGCTGGGGCTGGTGGTGACCAACACCTTGTATCACGGCGTCTACTTCAGCGAACTGCTGTTTCACGCCGCGCGCATGACGGAAGAAAAAGGGCGGCAGCTGATCCTCGCCGACGGCAAGCACAGCGCTGATGAGGAGCGCGAAGCGATCCAGTACCTGCTCGATATGCGCTGCGACGCGGTGATTATCTATCCGCGTTTCCTGAGCGTGGAAGAGATGGATGAGATCGTCGAGAAGTGCGAGCAGCCCATTATGGTGCTCAACCGCCGCCTGCGGAAAAACAGCAGCCACTGCGTCTGGTCCGATCATAAAGCCTCGAGCCAGGATGCGGTGGCGCAGCTGATTGCGAAAGGGCACCGGGAGATTGCGTTTATCACCGGCTCGCTGGATTCTCCTACCGGGGTTGAGCGTCTCTCCGGCTACAAGGACGCCCTGGCGCAGCACGGCATTCCGCTGCGCGAAGGGCTGATTGCGCAGGGGAAGTGGAACCCGGCCAGCGGCGCGGCGGCGGTGGCTGAACTACTTGCGCGCGGAGAACGCTTTACCGCGCTGGTGGCGAGTAATGACGATATGGCAATCGGTGCCATGAAGCAGTTGCACGACAGCGGTGTTGCGACACCGGAGGCGGTGTCGGTGATTGGTTTCGACGATGTGGCGATAGCCCCTTACATCGTGCCGTCGCTCTCCAGCGTGCGCGTCCCGGTGACGGAGATGATTAAAGAGACCATCAGCCGCCTGATCTTCATGCTCGACGGCGGTGAGTTTAAATATCAGCAAACCTTCTCCGGTGAGCTGGTCCTGCGTGACTCGGTTATTGACGGCCCGCATCGCTGATGTCGACAGCTGTCATCGTCACAAATGACGATGACAGCCCCGGTGTCGATTATAAAATTGCGATAAATCAAGGCTTTAATAATTGGCACGGTTTATGAATATCTCCGCGCATAACTGTAATGCTGGAGAAGCAGATGAACCGTTTTATTATGGCCGATGCCAGTAAGTGTATTGGTTGCCGTACCTGCGAAGTGGCGTGCGTGGTTTCCCATCAGGCGGATCAGGATTGCGCGTCGCTCACCCCTGAGACGTTTTTACCGCGCATCCACGTCATTAAAGGCGTGAATATTTCCACCGCCGCTATCTGCCGTCAGTGCGAAGATGCGCCGTGCGCCAACGTCTGCCCGAACGGGGCGATCGCGCGTGAAAAAGGGTTTGTGCATGTGATGCAGGAGCGCTGTATTGGCTGCAAAACCTGCGTCGTTGCCTGCCCGTATGGCGCGATGGAAGTGGTGGTTCGTCCGGTCGTGCGTAACAGCGGCATGGGACTGAACGTGCGGGCGGAGAAAGCCGAAGCCAATAAATGTGACCTCTGTTACCACCGCGAAGCCGGTCCGGCCTGTATGGAAGTCTGCCCGACCCACGCGCTGGTCTGCGTGGATCGCGATAAGCTTGAGCAGATGAGCGCCGAGAAGCGCCGTCGCGCGGCGTTCGACACGTCGTCATCGCTGTTGTTCTGAGTCGTTATGAGCGGTAACGGCATCCAGCTGCGGGTGCGTGGCAAGGTGCAGGGCGTGGGGTTTCGTCCCTTCGTCTGGCAGCTTGCGCAGGCGCTGCAGTTGACCGGCGATGTCTGCAACGACGGAGAGGGCGTGCTGGTGCGCCTCGCGGGTAATGGGGGGCATTTCACCGCGAGGCTGCGCCAGGACTGCCCGCCGCTGGCACGCATCGACAGTATCGACACGCAGCCCTTCACCTGGACGCATGCGCCGGAGGCGTTCACCATCCGCCACAGCGCGGGTGGGACGATGGACACCCAGATTGTACCGGATGCTGCCACGTGTTCCGCCTGTCTGGCGGAGATGAACGATCCGCACGAGCGCCGTTACCGCTACCCGTTTATCAACTGTACCCACTGCGGCCCGCGTTTCACCATTATTCGCGCCATGCCCTATGACCGTCCGGCCACGGCAATGGCGCCATTTCCGCTCTGCCCGCCTTGTGAGGCGGAGTATCGCCATCCCGCGGACCGACGTTTTCACGCCCAGCCGGTCGCCTGTCCGGACTGTGGTCCCGCGCTTGAGTGGCGGGCAGGGGACGTTACTGCTGTCCGCGAGGCTGCGCTGCGCGCGGCGGCGCAGATGCTGAAAAGCGGCGGTATTGTCGCCATCAAAGGTCTGGGGGGCTTTCACCTCGCCTGTGATGCACTCAACCCGCGGGCGGTGGCGAGGCTGCGGGCACGCAAACAGCGGCCAGCAAAACCGCTGGCAGTGATGATCCCGAACGCGGATGGGTTACCTGAGCCGGTTCAGACGTTGTTATGTTCACCGGCCGCACCCATCGTGCTCACGCCAACAGCATGGCTGCCCGCCTTCCCGGAAGGTATCGCGCCGGGTCTGGACACCGTGGGCATCATACTTCCTGCGAACCCGCTGCAGCATCTTCTGATGATGGACTGCCAGCGCCCGCTGGTGATGACTTCCGGCAATCTCAGCGGCAGACCGCCTGCCCTCACCAACCAGCAGGCACTGGATGAGCTCAGCGACATCGCGGACGGCTTCCTGCTGCATAACCGTGACATCCTGCAACGGATGGACGATTCAGTGTTGGATCGGGACGGTATGATGCTGCGCCGCGCGCGTGGTTTTGTGCCCGATGCCATCACGTTACCTGCCGGGTTCGAAAATATTCCCGCCATGATATGCACCGGGGCGGATATGAAAAACACCTTCTGCCTGGTGCGCGGAAACCAGGCGGTGCTGAGCCAGCATTTTGGCGATCTCAGTGACGACGGTGTGGAAGCGCAATGGCGTTCAGCGCTGTCGGTGATGCAGGGCATTTACGCCTTTCAGCCGGAGCGCGTCGTGTGCGATGCCCATCCGGGATACCGTGCTCGCCAGTGGGCGCACGCGCAGGCATTGCCTCTTGAAAATGTGCATCACCATCACGCCCACGCAGCGGCGAGCCTGGCCGAAAACGGCTGGCCGCTCGATGGCGGAGACGCTATCGCCCTGACGCTGGACGGGATCGGCATGGGTGAAAACGGTGAGCTGTGGGGCGGAGAGTGCCTGCGGGTGAACTATCTTACCTGCGAACGTCTGGGGGGGCTGCCGGCCGTGGCGCTACCGGGTGGCGATCTCGCGGCCCGGCAGCCGTGGCGAAATCTCCTCGCCCACTGTCTGGCGTTTGTCCCTGACTGGCAACACTACCCGGAAACGCGTGCGGTACAACGCCAGAACTGGCCGCTGCTGGCGAAGGCTATCCAGCGCGGCATCAATGCGCCGCGGGCGTCGTCGTGCGGTCGCCTGTTTGACGCCATCGCCTGCGCACTGGGTATCGAAAGCCAATCCTGGGAAGGGGAAGCCGCCTGTCGGCTCGAAGCCCTGGCGTCGCAGTGCGAAGGCGCTGTGCATCCGGTCACGCTGTCGGTGGATAATCTTCCCCTTTTCTGGCAGCAATGGCTGGCGTGGCAGGCGGAACCCAGCGCGCGCGCCTGGGCGTTTCACGATGCGCTGGCAAAAGGGCTGGCGGAGCTTGCCGCGCTCCATGCCCGGCGCTTGTCGCTGACTACGGTGTGTTTCAGCGGCGGCGTGTTGCATAACCGTCTGCTGCGCGCGCGTCTGCGTCATTATCTTTCTGACTTTACGCTTCTTTTTCCTTCGCGCCTGCCCGCAGGTGACGGAGCGATCTCCTTCGGGCAGGCGGTGGTCGCCGCTGCCCGGTCATGTTCACAAAGGATTTAAAATGTTACGACTCTTACGCAATGAACCTCGCGCCGCGCTTCTGCTGCTGGCTCTGGTAATGGCAAACCTGCTGGCCTGGGGATGGGCATGGCACACCTTCAGCGACAGCACGGCGCTGATGGCGGCAAGCCTGCTGGCCTGGTGCTACGGACTGCGTCATGCGGTGGATGCCGACCACATTGCGGCCATCGATACCGTGACGCGTAAGATGATGCAGCAGGGAAAACGCCCGTCCGGCGTCGGAGCCTGGTTCTCGCTGGGGCACTCTACCATTGTGGTGCTGGCCTCCATTGCCATTGCCGCGACCGCCACGGCGTTTCAGAAGAATATGGCGTGGTTTCACGAGACCGGCAGCCTGATTGGCACGGCGGTGTCGGCGACCTTCCTGCTGGCAATGGCGCTGGTGAATATGGTGATCCTGCGCGGCGTGTGGCGCAGTTTCCAGGCGCTGAAAAACGGCAAGCCCGTGCAGGGGGAGATTGCGCTTCCGGCGCAGGGCGGGGTGATGAACTGGCTGTTCGGCGCGACGTTCCGCCTGGTCAACAAGAGCTGGCAGATGTACCTGGTCGGTTTTCTGTTTGGCCTGGGGTTTGATACCGCCACCGAGATTGGCGTGCTGGGTATCTCTGCCGCCAGCGCCTCAAACGGCATGTCGGTGTGGTCCATCATGGTTTTCCCGGCGCTCTTCGCCAGCGGCATGGCGCTGGTGGATACTCTCGACAATTTGCTGATGGTGGGGGCCTACGGCTGGGCGTTTAACAAGCCACAGCGCAAGCTTTACTACAACATGACCATCACCGGCACCTCCGTGGTGGTGGCGCTGTTTATCGGCGGGCTGGAAGCGCTGGGTCTGCTGATGGACAAATTCGGCCTCAGCGGCGGCGTCTGGGATGTGATTGGCGCGGTGAACGACAACCTGGGCAACGCCGGGTTTGTGGTCGTCGGGCTGTTTGTCGCCTGCTGGCTGATCTCGATGGTCAACTACCGCTGGCGCGGCTACGACGCGCTGGTGGTACGTTCCTGAGCTGGCGGCAGCCAGGCGCGGGTAAAATCGAGCCAGCCGCTGGCGGTCAGCACAATGTCCTGCACGTTTTCCAGGGTATTAAGACGATAGCGGTAGTGGAACAGCGGCGTGCAGGCGCCGCTTTCAAGTAAGGACTGGAAGAAAGACGGCAGCGCTGTTTGCAGGCTCTCCTCGCTTTCGCAATAGCGCATCAGGGTCTGCTTCGCTTTTTGCCACGGACCCTGCCCCAGGGCGGTGGCCCAGGCAGGCTCTTCAGTAAACCACTCTGCCAGCGCAAAGACCGGCAATTCCCCCGCCAGATAATCCCCCAGTAAGATATCCGCCTGCGTCAGCGCGTCGGGGACATGCCACGCCTCACGATCTTTCCTGTGGATGATCAGCTCGCAGCCGCGCTTTTTCAGGCGTGTTTGCAGCATGCTGGCAAGCTCGCACAGCTCAGGCGTGTGATAGCAAACCAGCGACAGGGTGGCGGGAAGCGCCACCCCGGACGCTTCCGGAAATACGGGGGTCGTGATGCCGGGAAGAATTTCCGTGCGGGTGTCGACATCATCCCGGTGGATGTTCTGCTGATTAATCTGCTGAATTTCCTGACGCAGCCAGGCCGCCAGCGGCTTCGGCAACCCGACGTTGAGCATTAGCCAGGCAAAGCCACTGCTGATGGAGGTGACAGACTCCCGGGCGTTTTCGCCTTTCCCTACGGTGATCCAGGCGG